>JAYFRU010000240.1:0-5468 GCA_040946965.1 Burkholderia sp.
TCCTCATCAAGCAGGTGATGAGATCTATAACGCACGACGGCCGTTTCCGTCGTCATGATTTACGAATTACTCAATAGCCGTGAAGCGCGAGCGCGGACATCGCTTCACTCCCCGCCGAAGTCGTGCGCCGGCGCCGGCAGGATGGTGCCCACGCAGGTGCCGAAACCCACCCGATAGCCGTCGCCCTGGCAATGGCCGGCGAGCGTCAGCGTATCGCCGTCCTCGATGAAGGCGCGCGTGCCGCCGCCCGCCAGCGCGATCGGCTCCTTGCCGCCCCAGCTCAGCTCCAGCAGGCTGCCTCAGCCGGTCTTGTCGGGAGCGCTGATGGTGCCCGAGCCCATCAGGTCGCCGACCCGCGTATTGCAGCCCGACACGGTGTGATGCGCGAGTTGCTGCGCCATGCTCCAGTACATGTGCCGGAAATTGCTGCGCGAGATCACGGTCGGCTCGGCCGCGCCCTCGGGCTGGAGCCGCACCTCGAGCCGGATATCGAACCCATGCTCGCCGGCCTGCCGCAGGTAGGGCAGCAGCCGCGGCTCCTGCCTCGGCTGCGCGACGCGGAACGGCGAAAGCGCGTCGAGCGTGACGATCCACGGCGAGACGGTGGTGGCGAAGGTCTTGGCATCGAACGGCCCGAGCGGCACGTATTCCCATTGCTGGATGTCGCGCGCGCTCCAGTCGTTGAGTAGCACCATGCCGAAGATGTGGTCCTCGGCCGTCTCGCAGGGGATCGGCTCGCCGAGCGCGTTGCCTCGGCCGACGATGAAGCCGGTCTCGAGCTCGATGTCGAGCCGGCGGCTCGCGCCGAACACGGGCCGCTTCTGGTCGGGCAGCTTCAGCTGGCCGAGCGGGCGGCGCACCGGCGTGCCGCTGACCACCACCGAGGAAGCCCGGCCGGTGTAGCCGATCGGCATCTCGGACCAGTTCGGCAGCAGCGCATGCTTCGGATCGCGAAACATCGAGCCAACGTTGGTCGCGTGCTCCCGCGAGGAATAGAAATCGGTGTAGCCGGGGATCTCGACCGGCAGGTGCAGCGTCGCGCCGGCCTGCGGCACCAGCACGCGCTCGCGCAGCGCCGCGTCGTCGCGCAGCCGGGCATTGCCCCGCGCGAACAGCGCGCTCAGCTGCACCCGCACCGCGCGCCAGGCCTCCTGGCCCAGCGCGATGAAGCCGTTGAGCGCCGGCGCCTCGAACACCACGCGCGCATCGGCGCCCGGCACCGCGAGCAGGCCCGCCTCGGCCAGCGCCGCGAGGTCGACGATCACGTCGCCGAGCGCCACGCCGGCTCGCGGCGGGCCTGTGTCGCTGAAGATGCCGAACGGCAGGTTCTGGATCGGGAAGTCGCAATCGGCCTGGTTGGCCGAATCGAGCCAGCTGCGCAGCGAGGCGGCCAGCGTGGTGTCGAGGTCAGTGACGGCGCTCATCGTTGCTCCGGGTTGAAGTGCTTGGCGAGGTCCTGCCAGCAGCGGTAGTAATCGGCCTGCAATTGCGAAGTCTCCAGCGCGAAACGCGTCGGCCGGATCAGGGTGCGCGTCTCGAACATGAAGGCCATGGTGTCGCCCACCTTGTGCGGGCGCGAGGTATCGGCCGTCGAGGCCTTCTCGAAGGTGCCCGCGTCGGGCCCGTGCCCCGACATGCAGTTGTGCAGGCTCGCGCCGCCCGGCACGAAACCCTCGGCCTTGGCGTCGTAGGCGCCATGCACCAGCCCCATGAACTCGCTGGCCACGTTGCGGTGGAACCAGGGCGGCCGGAAGGTCGCCTCGGCCGCCAGCCAGCGCGGCGGGAAGATCACGAAGTCGAGCGTGTCGACGCCCGGCGTGTCGCTGGGCGCCTGCAGCACCAGGAAGATCGAGGGATCGGGATGGTCGTAGCTGATCGAGCCGATGGTGTTGAAGCGGCGCAGGTCGTAGCGATACGGCGCGTAGTTGCCGTGCCAGGCCACCACGTCGAGCGGCGAATGGCCGATCGCGGCGCGCCAGAGCCGGCCGTTGAGCTTGGCGACCAGTTCGAAATCGCCCTCGCGGTCCTCGTAGGCGGCATGCGGCGTCTCGAAGTCGCGCGGGTTCGCCAGGCCGTTCGAGCCGATCGGGCCGAGGTCGGGCAATTGCAGCGCCTGGCCGAAGTTCTCGCAGACATAACCGCGCGCCTCGCCGTCGGGCAGCGCCACCGTGAAGCGCACGCCGCGCGGGATCACCGCGATCTGCTGCGGCTCGACGTCGAGACGGCCCAGCTCGGTGGTGATGAACAGGCGCCCCTGCTGCGGCACGATCAGCAGCTCGCCGTCGGCGCTATAGAAGAAGCGCTCGCGCATCGAGCGGTTCGCCGCGTACAGGTGGATCGCGCAGCCGTTCATCCCGGCGGCCGAGCCGTTGACGGCCATGGTCACCCAGCCGTCGACGAAATCGGTGGGCTCGACCGGGATCGGCAGCGGATCCCAGCGCAGCTGGTTCGGCGGCGTGGGCGGCACCTCGACCAACTCGGCCCCGAACTCGGCCACCAGCGCGAGCCGCCGCAGCAGCGGCTCGAACGGCCGATGCACGGCGGCCAGGCGGATCCGGTACAGCCAGGAACGGCGGTTGTGCGCGCGCGGCGCGGTGAAGGCGGTGTCGCTCAGCTGCTCGGCGTACGGGCCGTAGGGCGCGTGCTGCAGCGAGTTCTGCGCGGCGGGCAAGGCGCCCGGCAGCGCCTCGCTCGCGAAGTGATTCGCGAAGCCGGGCTGGTAGACGCTGGTGCCTGGTCGGCTCAGGTCGAAGGTCATGATGCGCTCCAGTCGGTCCGGGCAAACCTCGTTGCCCGGTCTATCTCGGAAATTTTTTACGCATTGTATAACTCATTCCTCATACGTGAAGTTTCGTTTACCCTGAGGCACGCCTCGGCAAGCGTCGACGTGCGAACGAGCGCCGGCCCTGCCGGACGGCAGGCTCGGAAATCGACGAAACAGGGGAAGGGGAAACGGCGGGCAGCGCGACGGGGCCGGGGCGGTGCCCGGCCGGCTTGCGTCATGCGAGAAGACTTGGCGAAAACGGCCGTTCAGGCCGCCTCGAACATCCCGAGATACTGATACCCTCCGGTGCCGGCGCGATCGAGTTCGCTGAGCGCGCCGACCTGGCCCAGCACCTCGACGGTCGGCTGGCGGTTCGACACCAGCGTCCACGAGCCGGCAGGCCGGGCCGCGACGGCAGCGCCCGCAGCACCTCGAGCAGGCGCGCCGGCTCCGGCGCGACGATCAGGAAACCCTCGTTCGACACCGAGGCATGCGCGATGTCGAGCGCCGCGCAGATCGCCTGCTTGGCCGGCACCGCCTGCTCGTGCGCGAGGCGGCTGCGCTCCGCAGTCTCGCGCGTGACTGCATCGACAATCTCACGCCGCCCGCGATCAACGGCGTGGCGGCCTGCCATGCCTCGGGCGGGCAGCCCTTGTTGGCGGGGGCCAGCGGGATGAAGGGATTGATCTCGGGCGGGTGGACGCGGCACACCATCGGCCGGATCTCGTAGGCGCCGCAGCGCATGTCCTCGAGCAGGTTCGGGCAGGGGCCGCTGAACGAGGCCGCCAACGTCACGTCGGCGCGAATCGGCAGCGAGCCGCTGCCGGCAGCGAAGCTGCGGCGCCGCTTGTATTCGGCGAAGGCGTTGCCGGGCTCGGGTTCGGTCGGCCAGGGCACGGCCTCGCAGAGCACGTCGACGCGGCCGCCGCGCTCGAGCCAGCCCAGCGCCTCGGCGGGCGTGACGGGCAGGCGCAGGTCGTGACAGCAATTGCCGCACGACGTGCATTGGAACGCAATATCGCTCACTGGGGGACCTCGATCGTCTTGGCGGCGGCGTGCTCCGAGGGGAGCCGCGCGGCCGCTGGAAAGCCCCGCTCGTGCCGGGCGTGGAACGGTTCTGCTGCCGGGAGGCGGGCGACGAACTATAGCGAGTTTCGGCGTCTTGCGCGCAGGCCCGTGCGCGCCGCGACGGCGGCGGCGCCGGGCAGCCCGCCGCGACCCCGCGAAGGCAGGCGGCGCGGCGAGCAAGCCGCCGCGCCGTGAGGTGACATGACGCGATGCGAGGGCCGGTTCAGCTCACTTCGCTAACATCGTGCCGGCACAGGGCCTGCATCGGCGACGCGGCGTGCTGCGCATGCGGGACATGCGCCAGGTGCTGCACCGGATGCGCCGACTGAACCAGCGGCAGCGGGGCCAGCGCCTGCGGCGCGCGGCTCGCCGGCGCGTCGAGCACGATCTGCGCGACCGGCGTCTCGGCGCGGTGCGAGCGGCTCGACGGCGATTCGATGAACACCCGCGACCAGTCGATCCGCTCGGCCATGTGCAGCTGCGTCATCAGCACCGCATGCATCTGTTCCCAGACGCCCGCCTGCTGCCAGTCGCGCAGGCGGCGCCAGCAGCTCATACCGGAGCCGTAGCCGAGTTCCTGCGGCAGCTGCCCCCAGGGAATGCCCGATTCGAACACGAACAGGATCCCTGCCATCACGGAACGGTCGTCGAGCGGCTTGCGGCCCGGGTAACGCGTGCGGCGCGGCTTGGCCGGCGGCAGCAGCGGCTGGATCATGGACCACAGCGTGTCGTCGAGCATCGGTGTCGTTTCGGCAGTCATCTCAACCTCGTCTTCGTATGACGGCGCGGCGGGACTGACCGGCGTCGTCGTTTTATTAGCCCTGGATCGGTTTCGGATAACCGCCGCGATTGACAATCGACTCGACCGAATACCGCTTTCACGGGACCTATTAAAACTATCCGTCATGCCGTTGTCTGTCCTGTAATTCCGGTCCATACGGAAGATCGCCGCGCCGGGAAGCACGGCGCGCGAAGTTGCACCACAACAATCCTGGCTCGTCCTCAATCTGCCTCGACCATGTCAGGCTTAACGATGACACGTTTCGGGAACGCTTTTTGCTATGCAGCACGGCGGACGTCCGAGCGTCGGGCCGCCAACACGCCTGTCCGCGCCTTGTCCCCCCTCGGCCCCGCTTTTCCGCCCTCCCGGCCCGGCAGGCCGCCAACGGCGGCGCCTTCACGGCTGCCCGGGCCCCGGATCCGGCGCCGGCCGCCGCCCCGGCCAACCTCTCTCTCCGCTCTCACTGCCCGCGCTGCGCGGCTTCGCGAAGCGAACCGACGCCTGCTGCCAGCGTCGACGCGTCGCGCCCCTGTGCGAAAATGCCGGCATCCCAGCCTGGAGTGTCCATGGCAGCCCCGATCCCCACCGTTTCCGATCCGAACGGCGCCGGTTGCGCGCGAGAACCCATCCATATCCCCAGCGGCATCCAGCCGCACGGATTCCTGCTGTCGATCGACGCCGAGGGCGTGGTCCTGCAAGCCAGCGAGAACGCCGTCGAGCTGGTCGGCGGCACGCCCGAGGCGCTGCCCGGCCTGCCGCTGGCGCGCTTCGTCGGCGAGGGGGGGGGGGGGGGGGGGGGGGGGGGGGGGGGGGGGGCGGGGGGGGGGGGGGCGGGGGGGGGGGGGGGGGGGGGGG
>JAYFRU010000241.1:0-5465 GCA_040946965.1 Burkholderia sp.
AAGCCCGTCAGGCAGCGCTGTTGCCGCTGGCCGCCTGATCGCAAAACCGTGTCTAGACAACCGGATCCGATACAGGGCTTGGTCGACGCGAGAAAAATATTCTCCTCGATCTTGAATATCCGCATAAAAAACCTCCCTCCCTCGTTCTTGAATTTGTCAAACCTCGTCCGTATAATTAGCACTCGTTGTACGAGAGTGCTAACAATTCGCCGGTGGGCGACAGCTCGCCGAGCTCGCCGGCATCCTTGTGTACTTCAGTCTCATTCAAGAGAGGAGTGAAAATGAACCTTCGTCCTTTGCACGATCGCGTGATCGTCAAGCGCCTAGATCAGGAAACCAAGACGGCATCGGGTATCGTGATTCCCGAAGCCGCTGCTGAAAAGCCGGATCAAGGCGAAGTTCTGGCGATCGGCCCGGGCAAGCGCGACGACAAGGGCGCTCCGATCGCGCTCGACGTGAAGGTTGGCGATCGCGTCCTGTTCGGCAAGTACGCTGGCCAGGCTGTCAAGGTCGACGGCCAGGAACTGCTCGTGATGCGCGAAGAAGACATCATGGCCGTGGTCAACGCGGCGTAAGCTCGCGTAACGCTTTCCAGCGAATCCATTCCAGAATTCAAGGAGTTAGAAGATGGCAGCTAAAGACGTCGTGTTCGGCGATTCCGCCCGCTCGAAGATGGTTGAAGGCGTGAACATTCTCGCCAATGCAGTGAAGGTCACGCTGGGTCCGAAGGGCCGCAACGTGGTGCTCGAACGCTCGTTCGGTGGCCCGACGGTGACCAAGGACGGCGTGTCGGTCGCCAAGGAAATCGAGCTGAAGGACAAGCTCCAGAACATGGGCGCGCAAATGGTCAAGGAAGTCGCTTCCAAGACCAGCGACAACGCCGGCGACGGCACGACGACGGCAACCGTCCTCGCGCAATCGATCGTCCGCGAAGGCATGAAGTACGTCGCATCGGGCATGAACCCGATGGATCTGAAGCGCGGCATCGACAAGGCCGTCGCCGCTGCGGTGGAAGAGCTGAAGAAGATCAGCAAGCCCTGCACCACCAACAAGGAAATCGCCCAGGTCGGCTCGATCTCGGCGAACAGCGATTCGTCGATCGGCGATCGCATCGCTGAAGCGATGGACAAGGTCGGCAAGGAAGGCGTGATCACCGTCGAAGACGGCAAGTCGCTGGCCGACGAGCTGGACGTCGTCGAAGGCATGCAATTCGACCGCGGCTACCTCTCGCCGTACTTCATCAACAACCCGGACAAGCTAGTCGCCGTCCTCGACAACCCGTTCGTGCTGCTGCACGACAAGAAGGTGTCGAACATCCGTGACCTGCTGCCGGTCCTGGAACAAGTCGCGAAGGCCGGCCGTCCGCTGCTGATCATCGCCGAGGACGTCGAAGGCGAAGCGCTGGCCACCCTGGTGGTCAACAACATCCGTGGCATCCTGAAGACCGTCGCCGTCAAGGCTCCGGGCTTCGGCGATCGTCGCAAGGCCTTGCTGGAAGACATCGCGATCCTGACCGGCGGTCAAGTGGTGGCGGAGGAAACCGGCCTGACGCTCGAGAAGGCCACGCTGGCCGAACTGGGCCAAGCCAAGCGCATCGAAGTGGGCAAGGAAAACACCACGATCATCGATGGTGCCGGCGAAGCCGTGAACATCGAAGCGCGCGTCAAGCAAGTGCGCGCCCAGATCGAGGAAGCCACCTCGGACTACGATCGCGAGAAGCTGCAAGAGCGCGTTGCCAAGCTGGCAGGCGGCGTGGCCGTGATCAAGGTCGGTGCCGCGACCGAAGTCGAAATGAAGGAAAAGAAGGCACGTGTCGAAGACGCACTGCACGCCACGCGCGCGGCTGTGGAAGAAGGCATCGTGGCCGGTGGCGGCGTCGCGCTGATCCGCGCTCGCACCGCCATCGCCGCTCTGACCGGCCTGAACGCCGACCAGAACGCCGGTATCAAGATCGTGCTGCGCGCCATGGAAGAGCCGCTGCGCCAGATCGTCACGAACGGCGGCGAAGAAGCCAGCGTCGTGGTCGCTGCGGTTGCCGCTGGTTCGGGCAACTACGGCTACAACGCCGCAACGGGCGAGTACGTCGACATGGTCGAGGCTGGCGTGGTCGATCCGACCAAGGTCACGCGCACCGCACTGCAGAACGCCGCTTCGGTGGCAGGCCTGCTGCTGACGACGGACGCAGCGGTTGCCGAACTGCCGAAGGAAGATGCTCCGATGGCTGGCGGCATGCCCGGCGGCATGGGCGGCATGGGCGGCATGGGCATGGACATGTAATCGACTTCGGTCGATTGCCTCGACGGGCGCGCAGCGATGCGCGTCCGGTCCAGCAAAACAAAAAACCCGCAGCGATGCGGGTTTTTTGTCGTTGGCGGCCGAGGTTCGCGGCGCGCGCTGGCGAAGGCGGGCGGGCCCGCCGTCCTCAGTGCCGCGAGGCGCCGAACGGCGGCGCGGCCGGTGCGGCGGCCTGGGCCTGCGCGGCTTCCTCGTTGCTGCGTGCCCAGAAGAAGCGATCTGGCACCCAGGCGCCCATGCCGGGCCGGAACGCATCGCGCGCGGCCTGGGAGAGATATTCCTGCGCCTCGCGCACCGCCTCGGGCGGCTCCTGGCCGTTGGCGAGCAACGCCGCGATCGCCGTGCCGAGCGTATCGGTGACGCCCATCAAGCGGTGCGGCGTGCGTTCCCAGAGATCCTGCCGGATCTGCCCTTCCTCGCCGTACAGCGTATTGACCAGCCGATGCGTGCCGGTTTCGGTGGCGAGGATGTACTCGCAACCTTGCGACAGCAGGTGCGCGATCGCCGCGTCGAGATTCGGCGCCTCGGCGTCGCCGTCGGGCTGGGCCAGCGCGATCAGCGTGGCATGGTCGGCCACCAGCAGCGTGGTTTGCGGCGCGAGCAGGTCGGCGATCGATTCGCGCAGGTCGTCGGCGGCCAGCACGTGTTCGTCGTCGAGCGTGAAGTCGGGGGCCAGCACCAGCGGCACGCCGTCATAATCGGCAACCACCTCGGCGATCGCGCTGACCACCTCGGCGCGCGCCGTGGCGCCGATCTTGAAGGCGGCGACCGGCATGTCCTCGAGCAGCATCCGCGCTTGCGCGACCACCGTGTCCGGGTCGAGACCGGTCACTTCATCGCAGGACGCCGAATCGCGGACCGTGTAGCCGGTCAGGACCGTGGCGCCGTGACAACCCATGCTCGCCAGCGTCAGCAGGTCCGCCTGCAGGCCGGAGCCGCCGGTGGGATCGGACAGACCGAAGGTGAGAACGATCGGAGGGGCGTTGCTGGACATGAAAAATCGGGGAAAGAGAAGAACGATCGGGCGGCGCACCACACGGGTGCGCCTTGCCGGTCATTATGCGTTGGAAACCTGTGCATGAAGTGGTTTTTTTAACGCAATGCAATGTGTGGCGAGCGTTTGCGGCGGATCGAGACGCTTGCGCGCGCATCGGTGCAAGGATCGCGGCGATCGTGCCGCGCGGCAGTTCAATCGGGTGCGGATCGGGGATGTCCACAGCAGTGGCGGCCGGCTTCGCAGTGCGCGACGAGCGGCACGCCGAATCATGACGGTGCTCGTCCACCGGTTTCGGAGCGGGACGCCGCACCGGAAAGCGGACAAAAGAGACAAACCGCAGGACAGAACGTCGCAGCACCGGCTAGAGCCGCAGTGCTAGGCAGGGCGGCCGTCCGCACGTTACCATCGCGTTTCCCCAAACAATGGTTTTTCCCCTGCGCGGCAAACGATGGAATACAAAAGCTGGATGTGCCTGATCTGCGGCTGGATCTACGACGAAGAAGCGGGCTTGCCCGACGAGGGCATCGCCCCCGGTACGCGCTGGGAAGATGTGCCGATCAACTGGACCTGTCCGGAATGCGGCGCTCGCAAGGAAGACTACGAGATGGTCCAGATCTGAGCGAGATCTGAGCGGTTTTCTGCGGCACGTTCCGAGGCCGCCAGCCGGCGCGTCCGACGCGGCGCCGGCGTGCCGGCCCGTCGCGTGGCCCGGCCGCGCGGCGTCTGAGCCCTCCGCGTCGACGGTTGCGTGCCCATGACGACGTCCCCGACCGTATACCGATCCCCGACGCCCTGCCCAATCCTCGCGGCGGCGCCGTGCTGCTGGCGGAGGCGACGCTCGCTGAGGCCAGCACGGCCTCGGGCGAGGCGTTGCCGCCGGACCTTGCGCACCGTCGCGGCGGCCTTGCGCGATGCAGGCTGGCTGGCCGAATTGCGTTACGCCGAGGCGGTGGCCGCGACGGGGCAGCTCACGGCCACCGACGAGTTTCGCCAGGGCCCTGCGTGATTTCTGCTGGGCGATCGCGCGCCGCAACCTGCGCGAGCTGGCCTGTTCGCCGGTGCTGCATGCGCATTACGATGCGCTGCGCCGGCTGGCCGGCGCGCTCGCCGCCGAGGCCACGCCGTTCGACGTGCTGGCCCTGGCCGGGCGGCCGGTGCCGCCGGCCACGCTCGCCGCGCTGCCGGCCGAGCGGCTCGCGCACCTGCGTGCCGCCTACGAGGCGGCCCTGCTGGCCGTGCTGCGCGATCCCGAGGCGCCGCCCGCGGCGGCGCTCGAGGCACTCGACACCTGCCTGGCCGCGCTGGCCGGCCCCGATCCCTACGACTACTGGCGGCTCGCCCGCGCCTGCCTGCGTGCGCTGCACGGCGCGTTCGGCAGCTTGCCGCAGCGCTGACTCGCGCGCGGCAACCTGGTGCTGCGCGAGCAGATGAGCGGTGCCCGATTCGTCGCGCCGGCGCTGGTGCGCGAGACGCTGGCGCTCGTCTGGCGCGATTTCGCCTTGTATGGCGCGGCAGACGAGGATGCCGCCGAGGTCGAACTGCTCAACGATTACGGTCTGACCGTCGATTGGCATGTGGCCAGCTCGCAGGCATCCGAGATGCTCTGGGAAGTCGATGCCGCGCGTGCCGAGGCCGATGCGCTGCGCGACGCGGCGGCCACCCGCCAGCTCGGCGTGGTGACCGTCAACGGCCATGCCTACGAGGATTTCCTGCAGACCGCCGACGCCTCAATGGGCGAGCTCACCGGCGAGCCGGGCACCGTCGATGCCGGCCAGGCCAGGCCTGGCGTGCCGCTGCCGCGGCCTATCGGGTCGGCTCGGCCGCCGCCGCGCTCGGGCTAGGCCAGACGGCCCTGATGGCAGACGCGGTGGCGCTGGGTTGGCGCCGGATCACCCACGGCCTGCCGCCGGACGACGGCGGTGCCGCGCTGGCGGCCGGCTCCGATGCGTTGCGCGCGGCGCGCTACAAGATCGCGGCCGGCGTGGCGCCGCCCGACCTGGCGGCCGCGCGTGCGGCCCTGGGCGCCTCGCTCGAGGCGGCGCGGGCGTGAGGCCTGCCGCGCACGCCCATCCAGGCAGGCGCGGCAGGCTGTGGCGCGGCGTTGTTGCATAAATCCGATTTGGCGCGGTGACGTTTACGCGCAACGGTCGCAGCGAGGCCTCTGTTAACAATT
>JAYFRU010000242.1:0-5440 GCA_040946965.1 Burkholderia sp.
TGCCCCCAAGAGGGGATGATTGAAACTCGTTCACCCTGCGATGATCGCTCAGGTGGAGCTAAATGGATAGCCCTTATATCGATACAGGGGCAGTCGACGAAGTGGTCCTGGCTCTGCTTTACCTGAATCTATGCGATCAGAACCGTGCCTGGAAAAGCTTCGACTGGGAGGCAATGAATCGCCTGCATGAGAGAGGCTTCATCCACAATCCGGTCAGCCGTGCGAAATCCGTCGTGCTGACCGAAGATGGCTTGCACGAAGCCGAGCGGTTGTTCAGGCAGTACTTCGTCTGCTCCCATGACCGAAAGCTCGACGATGACAAACCGGCGTGACCAGTTCCCGTACGCATTGGTGAGCAGAGATCGGTCTATGGCGATGGTTTCGCAGGCGCCGCGACCGCCAGTTGCTGTGACACAGGCGTCGGTGCAGCCGTCAGCGCGGATTCAATCCGGTGTTGCGCGAATGGGTCGGCGGCGTCGATGTAGCGCATTGCCGAACGTACATCCTTCCAGCCGACGTACTCCATCAGCATCTTGAGATCCCACTGGTTCGAATTGGCCCAGGTCGCAAAGCCCCGCCGCAGCGAATGGCTGCTGTAGCTGTCGGGGGTTGGTACGCCTGCCGCGCGAAACAGTGCGCGCAGCAGCGGCACAAAGCTGCCGGCGTGCAATCCTTCATCGCTGATGTGCCCCCAGCGATCGATGCTGCGGAACACCGGTCCTGCAGTGAGGTCCGAAGCCGCGATCCACGCCTCGTAAGCGGCTACCGGGCACAGGCGCGAGAGCGCCGGCGCCCTGAATGTCGTGCCAAGCTGCGCGCGATCGCTTTTTGTGCGAGGCAGAAACAACGTCATGCCGCAGCCGGGCTCGATCGTGATGTGTTCGATTCGCAGGCGGCTCAGTTCGTCGGAGCGAAACCCGCGCCAGAAGCCGAGCAGGACCAGAGCCCTGTTGCGGACATGCGTGATGTGGGTCCGCGCATCGCCCGTCTTCGTTGCATCCGCGATCTGCTCATCGAGCCATGCCATCAGCAGTTCGAGTTGTGCAAGCTGCAGCGGCTTCGCGCGCTTTTCGCTCGCGGGATGCAGTGCCGTGATGCCCTTGAGCACCTTGCGCACGTGCGGCGTCTTCGTCGGGTCCGGAAAACCCTGTGTCTGGTGCCACTGCGCGAGCGCCGCAAGGCGCGAACGCAGCGTGTTCACCGAGAGCGACGCCGCGTGGTCCGCGAGATATCGCGCAATCGCATCGGCGCTCGCTGGCAGGAAGCCGCCCCAATCAGCCTCGAAATGACGGATCGCCGACTGGTAGCTGCGCCGCGTATTTTCACGTGTCGCAGCTTCGAGATAGCGATCGATGGCAGGCATGGCTCGTGAGTACAATCATGTTATCAACATGGGGAACGATGATATCGGATCCCTTGCAACAACGCACATGTGTGCCAGCCAACTGGCGACACTGGACGTGATTCTGATGGATGACGTAATGAATGGAGTAAAGCTGCCGCACCCAGGCTGGGATAACCTCACCCGGGAGGAACTGTTCGCGGAACTGACGCGCCTGCAGGCCGACAACGCGAGGCTGACCGCGTTGCTGCCAGCACTTCCTCCATTGCAGGGCGAATCCGTGCAACCGGTTCAGCACAAACCATCGCCAGCAGTACGAAACACCGATGCGCCAGTGCTGTCAACGCAGCAGAAAGTCCAGCTTTTCCGGCGGCTCTTTCACGGCCGCACGGACGTCTATCCGCTGCGTTGGGAAAGCCGCAATTCTGGAAAATCGGGCTACGCACCGGCCTGCGCGAACGAGTGGCGGGCCGGGATTTGCGACAAGCCCCGCATCAGGTGCTCAGACTGCAACCACCGGCTGCTGCTGCCGCTGGACGATCAGGTCATCTACGCACACCTGGCAGGCGATTACACGGTGGGGCTCTATCCGCTGATGCCCGACGGCACCTGCTACCTTCTCGCCGTTGATTTCGATGAGGAGAGTTGGCGCGAAGATGCGAGTGCCTTCTGTCAATCCTGCCGGGAACTGGAAGTCCCGGTGTCGCTCGAAATTTCGCGCTCGGGCAACGGCGCGCACGCGTGGATTTTCTTCAGCGCGGCTGTGGCCGCCCGCGATGCACGGCGGCTGGGCTCAGCGATCATCAGCCATACCTGTGCCCGAACCCGGCAGCTCGAACTGTCGTCCTACGACCGGCTCTTTCCCAACCAGGACGTGCTTCCCAAGGGCGGCTTCGGCAACCTGATCGCCTTGCCCTTGCAGAAGCAACCGCGCGAGTGGGGTTGCAGCGTATTTGTCGATGACGCTTTTCAACCCTATGCCGACCAATGGGCGTGCCTGACATCGATACAGGCCATGGACGGTCGCGATATCGAGGGCGTAATTTTCGGCGCCACCGGCGGCGTCCATCCGCTCGATGTGGTGTTCATCACGGAAGAGGATCAGGCAGAACCCTGGAAATCGCCGCCGGCCTTGCCGAAACAGCTGGGCGGACCAATGCCGGCATCGCTGATCCTTACGCTTGCGAACCAGCTCTATTTCGAGAAGGCGCAACTCCCGCAATCGCTGCTCAACCGCCTCATCCGGCTGGCGGCATTCCAGAATCCGGAGTTCTACCGGGCCCAGGCGCGTGGCTTCAGCGTGTGGGACAAGCCGCGCATCATTGGTCGCGCTGAGAACTGCCCGCACCACATTGCGTTGCCGCGTGGGTGCCTCGATGACGTCGTGGCGCTTTTACGCGACAACAAGATCGCCTGCAAAATGCGCGACGAGCGTTGTACGGGCAAACCTGTCGCGGTGGCCTTCGCCGGCACGCTTCGCGCCGACCAGCAGGCAGCAGTGGATGATCTGCTGCAATACGACACCGGCATCCTGCATGCGCCGACGGCCTTCGGCAAGACCGTGACGGCGGCCGCGATGATCGCGCGGCGTGGCGTCAATACCCTCGTGCTCGTCCATCGCAGGGAACTGCTCGACCAGTGGCGCGAGCGCCTGCAGTCGTTTCTCGCGCTCGACCCACGCAGTATTGGCACGATCGGCGGAGGCAAGCTGAAGGCGACGGGCCAGATCGATATCGCGATGCTGCAGTCGGTGGCGCTCGGCGGTCCACGCGGCGAGCTGTTGCGGCATTACGGTCATGTCATTGTCGACGAGTGCCACCATGTCTCTGCCGACTCGTTCGAGGCGGTGCTCAAGACCGTCGATGCGCGATACGTGCTGGGGCTGACCGTCACACCCGTGCGCCGTGACAGCCAGCAACCCGTGATGTTCATGCTGTGCGGTCCGATCCGGCATGCGGCACGCGCAGCCGCGAGCGCGCCGCAGGTGCTCGAAGTCTTCCCGCAAAGGCTCACCGCCGCAGTCGACATGCCGGCCGACGCGCCGATCCATAACGTGTTCGGGCGGCTGGCGAAAGACGCCCAGCGTACGTGCATGATCGCCGCGGATATCAGGGAGCAGTACCGGCAGGGGCGCAATGTGCTGGTGCTGACCGAGCGGACGGATCACCTGGAAAGCCTTCGGCTGGCGCTGGGCGACGCGGAGCAGCCGCTGTTCGTGCTGCACGGGCGAATGGCAAGGAAGGCTCGTGCGGCGCAGCTCACCGCACTGCCCGATGACGCGCCCCGGGTCGTGCTTGCAACCGGCAAGCTGGTTGGCGAGGGTTTTGACCATCCGGCGCTGGACACGCTGGTGCTGGCCATGCCGATCTCGTGGAAAGGTACGTTGCAGCAGTATGCCGGCCGGCTGCACCGCGAACACGCGACGAAGTCGAGCGTGCGGGTACTCGATTACGTCGATGCCTGCCATCCCGCGCTGCTGCGCATGTGGGAGCGACGCCAGCGTGGCTACCGGGCGATGGGATACCACTTACGCGTGCCTGGCGAGGAGCTCCAGCTGGACCTCGCCTGAAATCTGGCAGCCAATCGGCTTTCTGTACCGTTTCGAGCTGCCGGAGGCAATTTTCCGGGCCTAACATTCGATAATTGGCGATTATCCAATGCCAAAAATCAGCGCTCCCAGAACATCTTGACGCTTTCAATTGTTACGTATATACATATTACGTACCACAGTACGAAATTCGAAGGAGGAACGATGGCTCGCGCCGGTCTCAGCCGCATGGACATCAAACGCGCCCGCGACGCACTGCTGGCGCAGGGGCAACACCCGTCGATCGACGCGATACGTATCGCGCTCGGCAACACCGGCTCGAAATCGACGATCCACCGCCACCTGAAAGAACTCGAAGAAGAGGACGGCGCGTCGCTCACGCGCACCGGGTCGCTGTCCGATGCAATCCAGGATCTCGTAGCCCGGCTGGCCGCGCGTTTGCACGAGGAAGCGCAGGCGGCGGTCGACCAGCAGACGGCTACGGCTGCGGCGCAGCGCCTCCAGGCTCAGGCCGAGGTCGCAAAGCTGGCTGGCGACGTTGCGGCGCTGCGCACACAACTGGCCGAAGCCGGCGCCGCCGTCGTACGCGAGCAGGCCGCGCATGCAGACACCCAGTCGCTATTGCAGCAGCGCGCGCTCGACGTCGAACGCCTCACGCAGCAGGCACACGACCTGACCGAGCGGCTCGCCGAACACGACGGCTTCCGACGCTCGCTCGAGAAGAAACTGCAACACGCGCACGAGGCGCTCGAACACTACCGCATGGCCAGCAAGGAGCAGCGCGAACAGGAAGCGCGCCGGCACGAGCAGCAGGTTCAGCAACTGCAGGCTGAACTGCGCCAGGTGAACCAGACGCTGATCGTCAAACAAAACGAAATCACCCAGTTGAACAGGGACAACGCGCGGCTCGTCGCCGAAGCCGGCGCCGCGACCAGGTATCTACGCGAGCAGCAGGCGCACAGCGAACAGTTGCAGAATGCGTTGAGCCAGGCGCTTGCCGACCACGCACGCGCCAAGGCCGAGCACGACGCATTGCAGACAACGGCGAGGGCTCAGGCGACTGAACTGACGCAGGTGCACGAGGCACGTGAATCGCTGACCGCCGATCTAACGAAGCTCGCGGCGCAGTTCGACGCGCAGCAGCAGTTGCTTGGGGACTACCGGATGCGTCTGGGCCTCACAGACGCGGCGGGGTGAAAACGCCAGATTTTGCACGAAAAGGACGATTACCCCCGGATCGGCCAACGCCTGCGTGGCTGCTTCTCGCCACGCCACAAGCTCTTGCGGGTACACGCTGTTCTCGCGGCACCATGCGTTGCGCGACGCCTCGTCCAGCGCTGCAGTGGTGAGCACCGCGTCCAGTCGCGACGCCGCCGTCCAGCGCTGCAGCGTACTCACGCCCACCCGCGTCTTCTGCGCGACAACTTCGACCGGCGCGCTCTCCGGCGGCAGCAACCTTGCAACCCCCTGGTTCTTGAATTCCTGTCCGTCCTTTGCCACTGTTCGTCCTCATACCGCCCCCGGATTTCCAGATCCTATCCAGGCGACAA
>JAYFRU010000243.1:0-5429 GCA_040946965.1 Burkholderia sp.
AGCGCTATCGTGTATTCCTTCTTGCCGAGACGCTGAACGAGGTCCTGCGGGACTCGTCGCCGGAAGTAGTAACGAGTTCCCCGCTTGAACAGGTGAGTTGACATGCGTGTGTTACACCCTTGTGTGGCAATCAGAATCTATTGGGTGCCCTACTGGCGCGGCTTTCCTGGCGGTATGGGGCGTTGCTACAGTGTAACCGGGATCGAGCGTGAATTCAAGTTGTGTCATGATTGCTCCGGTGGGTCTTACTGATGGCTGGCGAGCGGCAACTCTTCAGCCTGTTCCGCGCGGCGCATTTGCGCCGCGAATTCTTTGCTCAACGCGTATCTGCCGTACCACTGCAATTCGTCCTGGTTGGGAATGCCTCCTGTGTCAATGTGATGGTGCAGGGCTTGCCACCGGGCAAATCGTAGCTCGGGCGTTTCTGGAAGCTGAAACACGGTGGCAGTTTCGGTGGTGGGTTCCAGCTCAGAGGTCATGGGCGCGGCCGGTTCGGTTTCGATGACCGGCTCGACCTCAACGAAGCGACGATTCAGTGCATCGCGCGTAATGTCGCCGAAGCCCGGGATCGTGATGACCTCCGGCGTTTCAAGCGTCAGCGCCGAGTGGCCTCGACGTTCCGCCTCGACTTCGTCGAGTTGAACCTGCAGGCGATTCGCCCGGGCGTCGGCGCGCTTCTCGCGGGCTTGTTCGACGGCGGATTGCGGCATGTAGTCCCGCTCGTTAGCTGTGGCTTCGGCGCGGCAAATGTAGCGACCGTCGAGCGCGTAAATCCACACGTACCGCGCATCGTTGATGTCGTAAGCGACCTGGACTTCTTCGTCGTGGAATTCGAGCAGCTCCACCGGGTTCGAATAGTGGTGGTTCAAGAACCGGACTTCACCGCGTGAGACGGTGCGCGTGATGCGCGGTCGGAACACTAGGCGCGCTTCGACTTCGTCGAGCGTGTCGGCTTGCCACCCGTTTGCAATATGCGCGGCCCATGCTTCGTTCGGTGACATGTGGCGACGCTTGCCCGTATTCGGGTCGCGAATGACAGGTAGCGTGCTATGGGGGCGGTTGTTGTACGCCTCGACCTGCTCTTGACAAAACTGGATGAAGGCGTCCCATCCCATCAACGGCATCGCGCCACCGTGCTTGAGAGCGTCGCGCGTGATCTTGAACATCACCTGCTTGGCCTGGCGGTCCATGTCCGCGCCCATGTAGGACGGCAGCTTCTTCGCGGCGGCGACCCATAGCGTCTTATGAAGCCGCTCGACGACACCCCGGGCCTGCGAGTTGTACGGAATCGAGTGCGTGACGACGAAGCCCAGGCGACCTTGTACGCCGATGCCCTCGTCTTTGAGCAGCGCGTTCTTGTAGCCCGACCCGTTGTCGACATAGAACATGCAAGGCACGCCGTGCTTGAGGACGCCAGTACTCAACGCGTCGAGCACCGCGAACGACGACTCGGCGAGGTCGAGCGAGATGC
The DNA here is from genome assembly GCA_040946965.1 of Burkholderia sp. GTDB lineage: Bacteria > Pseudomonadota > Gammaproteobacteria > Burkholderiales > Burkholderiaceae > Burkholderia. The sequence goes on from JAYFRU010000243.1 coordinate 1,472, forward strand.
CAACCGCACGCCGCGTGGCGACATCGATGATCGACGTGATTTCCGGTCGGAACGGCCGGCCGTGCAGCGGGTGCTGGACCTCGGCGTCAAACGTATGGCCATCGCCCGGCCAGATGTCGTTCGGCAGCAGCTTGTCGAACGTGCGCCGGATAAACGGCAGCATGGTCTTCAGTTCGCGCGACCCCATGCGTCCGGTCTGCAAGGTCACGGTGCCGAGCTTGTCGAGGAACCGGCGCACCTGATGGATGCTTGGCACGTCGTAGGTGACGCGCTGCACGGCGCACGCGATCTCGAATTCGCGATAGGCATGTCCGACCGAGGGTTTTTGCGGCTGCTGATAGTGTTCGAGGAACAGCACGGCCCACTCGGGAATCACGAAGCTCGACTTCGACACCTTCGGTACGAGCGATCCTTTTTTTGCGAGGCCGAGATAGCGCTTCAGCGAGCGGATGGTCGGAAACTCGTCGCCCTTGTGCCCGCGATGGTCTTTGGCCGCGCGCAGCATGGCCGTCATGCAGTCGTCGAGCGTGCCGAGACGGGCCTGCGTCAGCAGCGTGTGCATGGCCCGCTTCGCGCGAGACGCGGCACTGCGTCATGATGCGCTCGAGCATCGACAAGATGCCCTTGCGCGCGTCGGCGCACAGGCGCTGCATGTCAGTTTCGACGAGCTGCAATTGCTGCTCGCGGCGGAGACGGCCTTGGGCGACGGCGCTGGAATGGAGGCGACGAGCGCGGCTGACGCGCGGCGGCGAATCTCGGCCTGTGTATCAGTCGGCAGGCTGTCGAATGCGTATTCCAAGCCGCCACCGCGACCTTCTCGTTTACGCGTAACCCATTTTCCTGATTTCGCCGCTCGAAAGATTCCGCTACTCGATCGCGGTATGTTCGGCAGGATCAATTCTGCAAGCTCGGCAGCCGAATAGTGCGATTTGACAACGATCTGCATTACTCGGCCTCCGCTTCGTCGAATTGCAGCTCGGGCGCATGGTCTTTGCGACATTCCCTCGGTGGTAGGCGGCTTGCGTGATTGCGTGTGTGAGCGCAGCGATGGCCTCGGCCTGTTCGTGCCCAGATGCGTAGTAGCGGCAAAGTACTGCTGCCGCATCGGCGAACGCAGATTGCAGAGGTGCCAGATCACCAACGGGCGGGCGACGACCGGTCGGAATCTCGATAACGACGCGCCGGCCGTTGGCGATGCAGAGGAACTCGCTCACGTATCGCGCACCACAGAATTCTTCGATTGCAGCAACCGATTGAGCGGCATCGAAAGGTCAGAAAGCCAGCGGTAGTAAGTCTTCAGTTCAACGCCCATCAGATCGGACATAACCTTCGCCGGACGCCGGTTCGCATCAGCAGTGGTGACACAGCGATCGACGGCCTCACGCAGGCTAGTGGCGGGTTGAATTTTTCGGGGGTGTTTTCTCATCGTCGTGTCGTCCAGGTCGAGAATCGCGCCTGTAGCGCATCGAGATCGGGGTGCGTACGATTCAATCCATCGCAACGACGGTCGGTCGCACAGTACGCGGCGCACAAACAGGGGAAGACGGTGACAAAACGGGCGTAAAATTTCGTTTCCGGTAACGGCTCGGCCAGATAGTTTCTGGGCCAACGCCAATTGCGCTTGCGATGATTCGCTCGGCCTTCGGATACGAGCTTTCAAATGCTTTGCGCAGTGCGCTTGCGTTGCTGTAGCCGCTGGCCTTAGCCAATGCAAGGACGCTCCAACCCTTCTTTTCGAGGGCGTATTTGATGTCTGCCTTGTCCCAATCATCGGCAGATTTTTTTGCGGCACGTATGAGTTCATTCACCACCCATCCGGTTGCTTGAATGAACACAACATACACGCAAAAGTTTGTTCTTGTAACACCTTTTCGTCCGGCCAGCCGTTCGCAAAGGTTGTTTTCAGGCACTTTTGTGCGGGGAGCACTTTTTGTTTGTGAAATCAATGGCTTGCGAGGAACCTTTGCGATGACCGATCAAGCGATGAAAAACGCAAAGGTTCTTGATTCGAACTCTTGCGCAACACTTCCCGGGCGCGTTTCATTTTTGGTGCAGATCTGCGGTGGCCCTGCCGAAACCGCGCGGCGTATCGGCGTCTCGAATACAACCTTGCAGCGTTGGCGCAATGGCGAAGTGGATTTGTCCACATCGAACCTGGTCAGACTCGCGGACGTGGCCAGTGCGTCTATTGAATGGCTTGCCACTGGCCGTGGTAAGTGGCGGGCGGGTGAAGTGGCGGACGAATTAAGCACCGCCTATCCGCTGGACACTTTTGGCAATCCTGTCGACGTCACCGAGTTTGTATTTATCCCGCGTTACAACGTCAAAGCTGCTGCCGGACACGGGGCGGCTTTGGGTAGCGACAAGCCACCGCTGGCCATGGCGTTTCGGCGATTTTGGGTCGACAATTTTTTGCGGATCAACCCCAAAGATTTGGTGATGATCTCAGTCAAGGGGGACTCCATGGAAGGGGTGTTGAACGACCGCGACGTAATCTTGGTCAACCAAGCGGATAACCGGCCTGGAGCCGGTTTGTACGTACTGAGAATGGATAGCGAGCTATTCGTGAAACGTCTTCAACGGCTTCCCGAGGGGCAGCTCGAGGTGAGTAGCGCCAACGAAGCATATCGGCCGTTCACGATTGACGCGGCGTCGCCGCCGAGCGACTTTGATATCATTGGCCGCGTTGTCTGGGTCGGTCGCCAGATATAGACCGTGTGGATAGCTTTCATTTACTGCCTACTCTGGTGTCAAAACCTGCGCAAAATTCATGTATTTCGCGCTCGTTTTTCGCAAAATTCTTCGCACGCCGCCGCGCCCGCAGAAATCACTCACCGCCTTGTGCGACGGGCATTTGCGCGGTTTTCCAGCCAGGCTTCTCCCGGTGACAAATCGAGCACCGCCCCACATCCGCTACGGCGTCGCGTGGAGTGCGCTGGCTTGCCTGGTATTGCTGGGCGGGTTGGTGTTGTGGCGCGGAGCGAGCCCGGCGCGGCGCGAATCAGGGGCTTCGAATGCATGAGAGGAGAGGCTCGGCAAGCCTCGCATGAAAAAGTGCACGATGGCGGTTCTATCCTGGCAAACTGTCTGATATACTCTTTCTCTTTCGGGGCGTAGCGCAGCCTGGTAGCGTACCTGCATGGGGTGCAGGTGGTCGGAGGTTCAAATCCTCTCGCCCCGACCAGATATCTTCTTGATTCCATTAAAGAATCAAGAAAATCAATGACTTGTGGGCCTATTCGCCGGTGTACCGTACAGGTGTACCTAAGCGAATAGGCCAGAAGCATATCACGACCAGTAGCTATTTCTGCGTCATCTACCTCGCAGCCTTCCACGCACGGAGGGCGGCCTTGTCCCTCCAGTCGCAAGCCTCCATCGCGGTCCGTTCGTTGATCAACGCTTGAGCCAAGTCGGCCACGGTTTTACCTGCCGGCCTGGACGCGTGCGCGCAGTCTTGCAAGTACGCGTCCGGAACCCCTTCAGAACCCCTCGCAGCACACCCCGCCATCAGCACCGCGATCAATGCGGCTTCGCCCGCTTTACTTCCCTTCATTCGTACCCCCGTAAATTGCCTCCCAAACTGCGTCAGGGACGACCATGGGGGGTTGTGCCCCTGGAGATTGCCTGCGCGAGGCGGTCTGAGGCCGCCTGGGCGCGTTCCTGTGCCTTCCTTTCTGCGTCCCGCTCGCGGAATACCCGTCGCGCTCCCGTGTCACTGCCTCCACCTTGTCCTGTAGATCACTTGCACGGCTGTGTTCATGCTTGGCGTAGAGGCCCGCCCCTGCCGCAGCGATTGCAGCGACCAGAAACAGGGCTGCGAGAATTTGATCAACGCCCCGCATTAGTCTTCCTTCTTCGGGGTTGGTTGGTCTCCCAGCTTTCGCTGCGGCGGCTCCGGTTTTTCTAGACACAGATTTGGGGTAAAACCCATCATCCAAACTGGAGTCTGAGATGCTGA
>JAYFRU010000244.1:0-5415 GCA_040946965.1 Burkholderia sp.
CTCATCAAGCAGGTGATGAGATCTATAACGCACGACGGCCGTTTCCGTTGTCATGATTTACGAATTACTCAATAACGACCAACGCTAGCCTTGCTTCACGGGTGCGCGAGACAAGCCCGCCTCGCATCACCTTGCACGCATGCAGGGTGAAATCGACTGTGCAGGATGGCCTTGAGGTGAGAGAATTCGGGAGGCGCCGCACCGATAAGGTGAGGCTTTTCGGGATTCGGTGAGCGGTGCGCGGGACGCGGCACCGTGGGTCACCGATACGCCTTCAAAGGCTGAAGGATGGGCGGCGCGTCTCCGGCGAGCAGTTGCGCGACCACCGCCTCGCCCACTTCCTGCGTGCTCGCCTTGCCGCCGAGATCGCCGGTGCGCGGCCCGTGCTTGAGCCCATGCTCGATCGCCGCGAGGATCGCGTCGTGCGCCTCACGCTCGACGCCGGTGCCATGACCGAGGAAATCGACCATCATCGCCGCCGACCAGATCATCGCGATCGGATTGGCGGTATAGCGGCCGGCGATGTCGGGTGCCGGAACCATGCACGGGCTCGAACAGCGACCGGAACTTGCGATCCGGGTTCAGGTTCGCCGAGGGCGCGATGCCGATCGTGCCGGTGCAGGCCGGCCCAAGATCCGACAGGATGTCGCCGAACAGGTTGGAGGCGACCACCACGTCGAAGCGATCGGGATTCAGCACGAAGCGCGCACAGGATGTCGATGTGCTGCTTGTCCCATTTCACTTCGGGATACTGTGCTGCGCGATCTCCGCGGCGCGCGCATCCCACCACGGCATGCTGATCGCGATGCCGTTGCTCTTGGTGGCGATGGTCAGCTCCTTGGCGCGGCTCCGGGCGAGCTCGAACGCGAACTTCATCACGCGCCGGTGCCGGTGCGCGTGAACACCGCCTGCTGGACCACGAACTCGCGTTCGGTGCCCTCGAACATCGCACCGCCCACCGACGAATATTCGCCCTCGGTGTTCTCGCGCACGATCATGAAATCGATGTCGCCTGCCTTGCGGTTGGCGAGCGGGCTCGGCACGCCCTCGAACAGGCGCGCCGGGCGCAGGTTGACGTACTGGTCGAATTCGCGGCGGAACTTCAGCAGCGAGACATGGTCGGGCACCGTGTCGGGCCAGCCCACCGCGCCGCACAGCAGCGCATCCATGCCGGAAAGCTGGGCCTTCTTCCAGTCGTCGGGCATCATCTGGCCATGCTGTGCGTAATAATCGTAGCTGGCCCAGTCGATATGGGTCGCCTCGAAACGAATGCCGAAGCGGCGCGTGACCGCATCGAGCGCCCGCATTCCTTCGGGCATCACCTCGCGACCGATGCCGTCGCCGGGAATCACCGCAATCCTGTAGACCTTCTCGCTCATCGCCAGCGCCTCCTCGTTCTCGTGCCTGGACTGCCCGGCGGCGCCGGGCTTCGACAGCGCGGACCGACCGGCTCGGTTCTGCACCGCTTCCGAGCATTCTATTGATTCCATCCAGGATTAGAATCGGAATCCGGTTAAACGACTTTCCACACATCGTGAATAAAGCGCCGAATCTCGACGACCTGCGCGTATTCAGCGTCGTCGTGTGGGTGGCCAGCTTCAGCGCGGCGGCCGAGCAGCTCGGCGTCTCGCCGGCCTATGTCAGCAAGCGCGTCGCCTTGCTCGAGACCCAGCTCGGCACGCGGCTGCTGCACCGCTCGACGCGGCGCGTGGCCGTCACCGATTCCGGCGAGCGCGTGCTGGCCTGGGCCGAGACGATCCTCGACACGATGTCGACCACCTGGTGGAGGACGTCTCCACCACGCGCACGGTGCCGCGCGGCACGCTGCGTATCTCCAGCAGCTTCGGCTTCGGCCGTCACGTGCTCGCGCCGGCGCTGCTCGACTTCAGCGAGCGCTTTCCGCAGATCAATGTGCGGCTCGATCTGTTCGACCGGCTGGTAGACGTGGCCGGCGAGGGTTTCGATCTCGACGTGCGGATCGGCGATGAAATTGCCGAACATCTGATCGCGAAACGGCTCGCGACCAACTATCGTGTGCTGTGTGCCTCCCCCGCCTATCTGGAACGACACGGCGCGCCGCGCCAGATCGCCGACCTCGGCTCGCATCAGTGCCTGGCGATCAAGGAGCGCGACCACCCGTTCGGCGTGTGGCGCCTGATGCAGCGCGGCGAGACCAGCTCGGTGAAGGTCGGCGGCGCGCTCTCGACCAATCATGGCGAGGTGGCCGTGCAATGGGCACTGGTCGGCAAGGGCATCGTGCTGCGTTCGATCTGGGAAGCCGGGCCGCTGCTCGAAAGCGGCGCCCTGGAGCGGGTGCTGCCCGACGTCACGCAGCCGGCCAATGTATGGGCGGTCTATCCGGCGCGGCTGGCAGCGTCGGCGAAGGTGCGCGTGTGCGTCGACTTCCTGGCGGAGGCGTTCACGCAATGGCGCGCGGCAGCGTGATCGGCCGCTGCGTCGTGCCATGGTGTTCGATTGCGATTGCGATACGGCAGGTGATTCGACAAAACCACGAAACCTCACCGGAGGAGACACATCATGAGCCCCTTGGCCCGGCGCGTCGCGATCGCGCAGCTGCAGTTCGTCATCGCGCTCGCGGTGATGTTCGTGGTGTCGTCGGACTCACCGCGCTACTGGCAGGGCTGGTTCTACTGGGCCGTGTTCTCGCTCTGCACCTCGGCCACGGCAGCCTGGTTCACGCGGCGCGACCCGGCGCTGATCGAGCGACGCATGCAGTCGGGGTGCGCGCCGAAACCTCGCCGCTGCAAAAAGCCGTGCTGGCCGTGGCCGGCCTGGGCAGCGCGGCGCTGGTGATCGGCGCCGGCCTCGAATGGCGCTTCACACAGCCCCGCTTCGATCTGGCGATGGTGCTCATCGGCAACGCGCTGCTGGTGCTCGGCTTCGCGATCTGCTTCGCGGTGCTGCGCGCCAATACCTTCGCCGCGAGCACGATCACGCTGTCGGAAAACCAGACCGTGATCTCGACCGGGCCTTACGTATGTGCGTCATCCCATGTACTCGGCCGCAATGGTGATGTTTTTCGGGAGCCCGCTGGCCTTGCAATCCTGGAGTGCGCTCGGCTGTGCCGTCCTCCTCACCGCAGCGATCGTGGTGCGCCTGCGCGACGAGGAAAAATACCTGAAAGCCCGTCTGGCGGGCTATTCCGACTACTGCCGCACAGTGTGTCGGCGACTCGTACCGGGAATATGGTGAGCAGGCTCACCGTTGCGCGCGCACGCAAATCGGTGCAACGCGGCCAAAGGTGAGGTTTTTCGGGAGCTGTGAAAACAGGCCGCGCGCCGGTGTTTTCAGCCTTGCGAGTGGCTCCTGTCGTGCGCGTGCTGGAGGCGTTCGCGACTCTTGCTCAGGTGCACGCGCATCGCGGCACGCGCGTCGTCGGGTTCCTAGCGCTCGATTGCGTGATAGATCCAGCGGTGTTCGTCGAGCACCTGGCGCAGCACGTCGATCTGGTCGAGTTCGGCCAGCTCGGCGCTGCCCAGGCGCGTGCGCGGGCTGACCGAGCGGCCAAGCTGGCTGAGCACGTCGATGAAGTAGCGGTTGCCGCTGGCCTGCGCGATCTGCAAGTGGAACGCGATGTCGTGCGCGAGCGTATCGGTGCTGCCGCGCTGGAGTTCGGCCTCGAAGCGTTCGAGCGCGAACTGCATCAGCCGCAGGTTCTGCTCGGTGCGCCGCTTGGCGGCCAGTGCCGCCGAGGCCGCCTCGACATCCATGCGGAATTCGAGCACAGCCATCGCATCGAGCATGTTCGACAGGTCGGCGGTCGGCAACTGCACGGTCGCGTCGTTGTGCGGCGCCAGCACGAAGGTGCCGACGCCGTGACGCGTCTCGACGATGCGCGCGGCCTGCAGGCGCGAGATTGCCTCGCGGATCGCCGAACGGCTCACCGAGAGCTGCTTCATCATCGCGACCTCGGTCGGCAGCCGATCGCCGGGCCGCAAGGCGCCTCGACGGATTTCTTCGGACAGGGACGCGACGACCTTCTCGGACAGGCTGCTCATGAGTGCTGGCGGAGCGAGGAAAACGGTTCTGGAAATATGGGGCGGATCAAGACCTCGCGAGGATGTCATCCGATGTCTCGAATCCCGGCATCATAGCCGCAAATCCGGGCCGGCAAGGCGGTTTAGGGCCAATTCAGCGGGAGATATCGGGCAATCACGGAGCGATCGCTGGCGTTGGGCTCTCACGAGATGCTGGTTTTGGCGTGAGCGAAATCATCCGACGACGTGATGACTTGTGGTCGGACAAGCGCCGCTATTTCGTGGAAAATCCATGTTGTCTGACGTCCTAGCATGAGGGTGGCGCAACGCTAGCCGAATGCGTGAAATTCTCATGTAACAAGCTTCAACGCTGAATTTATCGGATACAGGGTAAACGCGGCTAATCGGCGAGCAGGTTGTCCGACTACAATATTGTCAGACAACGTATCACGCAGAATCGCACTGAGCGATCGACGGGTGCTACGTGAGGCTCGTTCAGGCCGCGCGCGGCCGACACAGGAGACATCGTTGACAGCAGCTCTCGGCACGGCAGCGAACCCGCTCGATTCGGCGGTCGCCAAGGTGATGCGGCATGTGATGCCGCTGTTCCTGGTGATGTTCATCGCGAACTACATCGATCGCGTGAACATCGGTTTCGTCAATTCGCACATGCATGCCGATCTCGGCATCGGCGCGGCCGCCTACGGCTTCGGCAGCGGCCTGTTCTTCGTCGGCTACGCGCTGTTCGAGGTGCCGTCGAACGTGCTGATGCAGAAGTTCGGCGCGCGCCTGGCTGACGCGGATCATGGGCACCTGGGGCATCGTCGCGGCGGCGATGGCCTTCGTCTGGAACGAGCAGTCGTTCTATGTGCTGCGCTTCCTGCTCGGGGTGGCCGAGGCGGGTTTCTTCCCCGGCGTGGTGTTCTACTTTACGCAGTGGCTGCCGCAATCGTCGCGCGGCAAGGCGGTGGCGATCTTCCTGGGCGGCTCGGCGTTCGCCTCGGTGCTGTCGGGGCCGATCACGGGCAGCCTGCTGTCGATCAGCGGCTTCGGCCTGAAGGGCTGGCAGTGGATGTTCCTGATCGAGGGGGGGGGGTTCTCGATCCTGTTGTGCGGCGTGAGCTGGATGATGCTGAAGTCGCGCATCGACGGCGCGCCCTGGCTGAGCAGCGCGGAAAAGCAGGCGCTGCACTCGACCATCGCGGCCGAGCAGGTCGAGCGCGATGCGCGCGGCAATGCGCACGTGCCGGCCATGAAGCTGCTGGACGATCCGCAGATCCTGCTGTTCTGCTTCCTGTATTTCGCGATCCAGCTGACGATCTACGCGGCCACCTTCTGGCCGGGCATGATTTCGCGATGGCTACTTCACGCAAACACAAGCGTCTCTCGGACGCATACCGCGTCGAAGGGTTCCGTC
>JAYFRU010000245.1:0-5413 GCA_040946965.1 Burkholderia sp.
ATCCCGCAAACCCCCTTCCAGACTGGCTCTCAGGCAGTTTTATCATGAAAATTCATCACACTTTTCCGCGAAGACCCCAATGCCAGCCGTGTCGTTGGTTGCCTGCCACGTCGCAGTCTGCGTGCTGATGGCAATTTCCAGCGTCTGGCTCGAAACATCGATTCCCACGAAAACAGTATCGGACACGTCCCTTCGCTCCCATCCTTGTTTATGCGGACTCTAGATTCCTACAACCGTTCGGGCTGCAAGAAAGGACGGTCCAACTCGGGTGCCCAGGGCTCAGTGACGGGCTTCGTGTTTCAACCCAGAGGGGCGTCGGGCTACCTGAGTTGGTCCGAGGCCTAAAGATACAAGGGGCCGGCTGGGGAAGCATGCTTCAGGCCTGTCCTGAGCGGAAGCCGGTTCCCCGCTGTTTTGTAACCGAATGTTGGCGGCGCCGCGCGCAGGGTCAGAACGGCTCGCCGGCGAAGGGCAGTCGTCGGCCCTCGCGCTCGCTGCGCTCGGCCAGCTCGATGATGGCCATCACGTCGACCGCGTCCTGGGCCGGCACCGGGAACGGCACGCGATCCTGCACCGAGGCCGCCAGCGCGCGGTAGAACTCGGCGTACTGGCCGTCGAGCGTGGGCACCGGTCGCTCGGTCTCGAGCTCGCCGTCGAGCTGATGCAGCACGCCGGGCGGATTGCCGCCGCCGAACTCGACGTCGTCGGGCGTGAGGCCGGCCTTGAGCTGGTCTTCCTGGGTGTCGAGGCCGAACTTCTGGTAGCCGCCGCGCGTGCCCAGCACGGTGAAGCGCTGGCCTCGATCGCGGCCAGCGCGCTGGCGTGCAGGATCACCTCGTGGTTCGCGTAGCCGAGCACCAGATGGACGAAGTCGGCCGCCGCCGCGCCGTCGCGGCGCGCGCGCACCGTGGCGCCGACCGTCTCGGGCCGGCCGAACAGCACCAGGGCCTGGTCGATCAGGTGCGGGCCGAGGTCAAACAGCAGGCCGCCGCCGCGCGTGGCGTCCTCGCGCCAGCGCTGGCGGATCTGCGGGCGGAAGCGGTCGAAGTGCGATTCGAACAGCGTCAGGCGTCCCAGCTCGCCGCTCGCCACCAGCTCGCACACGGTGAGGAAGTCGCCGTCCCAGCGGCGGTTGTGGAAGGGCGCGAACACCAGGCCGCGATCGGCCGCCAGGCGCGCCAGCGTGCGTGCCTCGGCCGAGCTCAAGGTGACGGGCTTGTCGACCACCACGTGCTTGCCGGCCTCGAGCGCGCGGCGGGCGAGATCGAAATGCGTGTCGTTGGGCGTGGCGATCACCACGCAGTCGAGGTCGGCGAGCCCGAGCAGCGCGTCGAAATCGGCCACCACGGCCGCATCCGGGTACGCGGCGCGCGCCTTGTCGGGATGCCCGGTGGCGATCGCGGCCACGCGGGTGCGGCCGCTGTGCGCGATCACCGGCGCGTGGAACGTGGCGCCGGCGAAACCGAAACCCACCAGACCAACTTTCAGCAAAGACGTCATGAGCGAATCCTGTCAGCTTGCGAGATCGAACGTGAGGCAGGGCGGTGGTGGGCGATGCAGTGGGCCCATGAAGCAGGCCCATGAAGCGCGACGCGCGGCCGCCGCCGCGTCCGACTATTGTGGCACGGCGAACCGGGGCGCGAACGCCGCGGGCCGGCACGCTGGCGAGCACCGCACGCTCGCGGCGTGCCGCAGTGCCGGCCGCGCGTCGTTGGCCGGCGCGCTGCCGAATCGGGCCTCGGCGTGCGCCCCGGCGCGCCGACCGGGCCACCCTCGCGCGCCGCCGCCGCCGATGCGCGTGCGTCACGGTTCCATCGCCCGCGGCATGTTAACATGTGCCCTCCTGCGTCCGTCGTTTTCCGCATCGCGCGAGCCGCTCAGGCCGCGCGCACCGTGCCCGCCCCAAGGCGCGGCGGCGGCGCCGTCACCCGCTTTCCAGTCCGCCAGTCACCATGTCCGCAGGTCTCAATGCCGCTCAAAACGAAGCGGTGCGCTATCTCGACGGTCCCTGTCTCGTGCTCGCCGGCGCGGGCAGCGGCAAGACGCGCGTGATCACGCAGAAGATCACCCACCTGATCGAGAACAAGGGTTTCGAGCCGCGCCATATCGCGGCCGTCACCTTCACCAACAAGGCAGCCGCCGAGATGCGCGAGCGCGTCGGCAAGCTGCTGGAAGGCAAGATGCTGACCACGCCGGGCAAGGCAGGCCGCAAGGTGCCGGTCAACCAGTTGACGGTCTGCACCTTCCACTCGCTGGGCGTGCAGATCCTACGCCAGGAAGCCGAGCACGTCGGCCTCAAGCCGCAGTTCTCGATCATGGATTCGGACGACTGCTTCGGCATGGTGCAGGAGCAGATCGGCACCACCGACAAGGGGCTGATCCGCAAGATCCAGAACATCATCTCGCGCTGGAAGAACGGGCTGGTGACGCCCGAGCAGGCGCTCGCGATCGCCGCCAACGAGGACGAGCAGCAGGCCGCGCTGGTCTACCGCAGCTACGTGGCCACCCTGCACGCCTACCAGGCGGTCGACTTCGACGACCTGATCCGCCTGCCCACCGAACTGTTCGCGAGCAATGAGCAGGTGCGCGACCGCTGGCAGAACAAGCTGCGCTACCTGCTGATCGACGAGTACCAGGACACCAATGCCTGCCAGTACGAGCTGCTCAAGCTGCTGGCCGGCCCGCGCGCGGCCTTCACGGCGGTCGGCGACGACGACCAGGCGATCTACGGCTGGCGTGGCGCGACGCTGGAGAACCTGGCCCAACTCGGCAAGGATTTCCCCAGGCTGCATCTGGTCAAGCTCGAGCAGAACTACCGCTCGACGGTGCGGATCCTGATCGCCGCCAACAACGTGATCGCTAACAACCCGAAGCTGTTCGAGAAGAAGCTATGGTCCGAGCACGGCATGGGTGACACCATCACCGTCACGCCCTGCAACGACGAGGAGCACGAGGCCGAATCGGTGGTGTTCCGGCTCTCGGCGCACAAGTTCGAGCGGCGCACCCAGTTCCGCGACTACGCGATCCTCTACCGCGGCAATTTCCAGGCGCGCATCTTCGAGCAGGTGCTGCGCCGCGAGCGGATCCCCTACGTGCTGTCGGGCGGCCAGTCCTTCTTCGACAAGGCCGAGATCAAGGACCTGTGCGCCTACCTGCGCCTGATCGCCAACGCCGACGACGATCCCGCCTTCATCCGCGCCGTCACCACGCCGCGCCGCGGGATCGGCAACACCACGCTGGAGGCGCTCGGCTCCTACGCGGGGCAGGCCAAGGTGTCGCTGTTCGAGGCGGTCTACATGGGCGGCATCGAGGCGCGGCTGTCGGCGTGGCAGATCGAGCCGCTGCGCATGTTCTGCGACTTCATCCAGCGCCTGACCGAACGTGCCGACAAGGATCCCGCCACCACCGTGCTCGACGACATGGTGGAGGCGATCCACTACGAGGCCTACCTGTACGACGCCTTCGACGAGCGCCAGGCGCAGAGCAAGTGGCAGAACGTGCTGGAATTCCTCGAGTGGCTCAAGCGCAAGGGCACCAAGCCCGAGACCGAGGCGGTCGACGGCGAGGCCGAGGGCTTCCACAACGCCGACGGCCTGGCCGATACGGGCAAGAACCTGCTCGGCCTGATCCAGACCGTCGCGCTGATGTCGATGCTGGAGGGCAAGGAGGAGGATCCGGACGCGGTGCGCCTGTCCACCGTGCATGCCTCGAAGGGGCTGGAGTACCCGCACGTATTCCTGGTCGGCGTGGAGGAAGGCGTGATGCCGCATCGCGGCGGCAGCGAGGACGACACGATCGACGACGAACGCATCGAGGAGGAGCGGCGCCTGGTGTACGTGGCGATCACGCGCGCGCAGCGCAGCCTGCACCTGAACTGGTGCAAGAAGCGCAAGCGGGCGCGCGAGACCATCGTCTGCGAGCCCTCGCGCTTCATCGTCGAGATGGAGCTGGACGAGGCGCCGCCGCCCACCCCGGAAGAGGCGCCGATGACGCCCAAGGACCGGCTGGCGAGCCTGAAGGCACTGCTGCAGAAGTAGCCGTCGGGCTCGCCAGAGCCTGCCTCGAACACCCGCAGGCCCATGAAGATGGCCCGTGCCGCCTGGAGCGGACACGAGCCATTTTTTTGTGGCCGGGCGGCCGGCGCGCCGCTTACTTGGCCGCGCCCACCATGTAGTCGACGGCCGCCTTGACCTGGCCGTCGGGCGCGTTCGAGCCACCCTTGGGCGGCATCGAGCCCTTGCCGTGCAAGGCGTAGTTGTAGACGGTGTCCATCGAATCCTTCAGGCGCGGCGCCCAGTCGGCCTTGTTGCCGAACTTGGGCGCGCCGGCCGCGCCGCTGGCGTGGCAGGTCACGCACACCGCCTTGTAGATTTCCTCGCCGCTCTTGTAGCTGCGCGGCGCATTGGCATCCTTGACGTCGACCTGCGCGAGCGGCGCGATGCGTGCGGCCACCGCCGCATCCGACAGGCTGTCGGTGCCGGTGCCGGTGCGGAACACGTGGTTGGCGTAGGTAGCGAACAGGATGATGATGACGATCGGGATCGCGAACGACGCGACGATCACGGCGATCAGTTGCCCGGGCGTCTTGATGAGCGCTTCGTGGTGAGGCGCTTCACTCATACTGGCCTCGTCTCCGTGAGTAGGAATTTTGGTCGGGTTCGGCTGCGGCAGAATGTCTGTAGACGGAAGTTTCGATGATTATAGACGCCTCTTTTTCGAACGGAAGTGCCCCGCGCGGCGGGCGTTTACCCGCAAGGCGCCGGGAGCGCTGCGGGCGGTGGACGCTCTCATGGAAACAAGGTATGCTTTCGCATTTGCTGCCGTCCCGCCCGGGCTTTCGAGGGTCGTGACACGGTTTCCCGAAGCGCCCGTAGCTCAATGGACAGAGTACTGCCCTCCGAAGGCAGGGGTTGCTGGTTCGATCCCAGCCGGGCGCGCCAAAATTCCACCCATACATAGGCCCTGCGGCTCGAATGCAGCCCCACGGTGCCGTTCCTAGTCCCTCCCTATGCCCAGCCCCCCCCTACCCCGGACGCTCTGGCGGCTCTTGGAGGCTGCATTCGCTTCGAGCGAAATCGCATTGTTCCCGAATTTGTACCCGTGTATCCGAGCGATGCCGGACCCAATTTTGTGCGCTGCTAATCCGTGAGGGTAGCGCCCTCGCATGCGCGTGCCGATTCCTCCGTAGGCCCTCCGTCGAACGCGCTGGAGAAATTGGAAGGGTGCGCCGGGAGCCGGCCGGGAGTGCGCTGGATACCGTGCTTGCGAGCAATCGTCAAGTCTGGTGTATGCGGGCGGAGCGGCATGATCAGGCGGCCAGCGCTTGAGGAGCCGGTGTGTGCTTTCAATCACCGGGGTTCCGTCCTTGAAGGGGATGCCCTTCAGCAGTGCCTCGATCTTCTCTACGCCGCGG
>JAYFRU010000246.1:0-5391 GCA_040946965.1 Burkholderia sp.
CGCGTCATTGGGACGGCATCGCTGCGCATTGCAAGTCAGAGAACCACGTGCCACTCGGCTTCGTTGAAGGGCTCAACAACAAGATTCGCGTGATCCAGCGACGAGCGTACGGGCTGCGCGACGAAGAGTATCTGCGCTTGAAGATCCTCACTTGCATGCTACCTCGAATCTGAAAAATAGCGTTTTCCCATCACACTTTTCCGCGAAGACCCAGAAGTTCAGGTGCCGATAACGCTTGAGCACGGTGTCGTGCACGGGATGGGCGCCAGCGATCTCCGGATGCGAGAAGCGGCTGCCGGCAACGAAATCGACGTTGATCGTCAATCGCTTGGCGCTCGCGTCGAAGTCGACGCCATTCACCAACCACGGATCGCTGATACCCAGAGCCGATTCGAACAGTTGGTTATGCATGACTACCCTTCGTTCACGTGCACATCGGGCAATGTAGCACCCACTCGAAATTCAACAGAGGCATCTTATTCAAGCCAGCTCGAGGCTCAGTTCGCCACCGGCCCCGGCGCATGCGCGCACTTCACCGGCTCGGCCGCAGTTTCCGCCGGCATCTGCTGCGCCGACTCGGCACGCATCCCCAGCCGCGCCAGCAGTTCGCGATCCTTATGCGCCTGCGGATTGCTGGTGGTCAGCAGCTGGTCGCCGTAGAACATCGAGTTCGCGCCGGCCAGGAAGCACAGCGTCTGCATCGAGTCGTCGAGCTGCTCGCGCCCGGCCGACAGCCGCACCATCGCCTTCGGCATGGTGATGCGCGCCATCGCGATGGTGCGCACGAACTCCAGCGGGTCGAGCGGCGCGGTGCTTTCCAGCGGCGTGCCCTTGATCGCCACCAGGTTGTTAATCGGCACCGATTCCGGATACGGGTTCATGTTGGCGAGCTGGGTGATCAGCCCGGCGCGCTCGCGGCGCGATTCGCCCATGCCGATGATGCCGCCGCAGCAGACGTTGATGCCCGCGTCGCGCACGCGATCGAGCGTGTCGAGCCGGTCCTGGTAGGTGCGCGTCGAGATCACCTGGCCGTAGAACTCGGGCGAGGTGTCGAGGTTGTGGTTGTAGTAGTCAAGGCCGGCTTCCGACAGCGCCTGCGCCTGCTCGTCCTCCAGCATGCCCAGCGTCATGCAGGTCTCCAGGCCCATCTCCTTCACGCTGCGGATCATCTCGGTGAGCGGCTCGATATGGCGCTCCTTCGGGCTGCGCCAGGCGGCGCCCATGCAGAAGCGCGTCGCGCCGTTGGCCTTGGCCGCGCGCGCGGCGTCCAGCACGGTGCTCACGTCCATCAGCTTGCTGGCCTTCAGCTCGGTCTCGTGATGCGAGGACTGCGAGCAGTAGCCGCAATCCTCCTCGCAGCCGCCGGTCTTGATCGACAGCAGGGTGGAGAGCTGGATCGCGTTCGCGTCGAAGTGCGCGCGATGCACCTGCTGGGCGCGGAACAGCAGGTCGTTGAAGGGCAGTTCGTAGAGCTTGACGACGTCGGCGACGCGCCAGCGCGGCGACACCGGCGCGGCCACGGGAACGGCTGCGGGTGCGAGGCTCGCGTCGGTGCTCACGGTTTGGGCTTGGGTCATGGTCGGGTCCTCGGCAGGGGCGGGGATCAGCGGTTGTCGGTCAGAGCCGCGCGGCGTCCGCGCCGCGAAGCGCCGCCAGCAGCCGTTCGATGTCGAGTGCCGCTGCGGCCTGGTCTGGCCGCAGCGGCGTCATGTGGGGAATCTCGCCGATGAGCGGCGCATCGTGTTCGCGCGCGAGCGACTGCGCGACGGTGGCGATGTTCTCCTCGGCATAAAGCATGGCCGGGTCGACGCGGTTGGCCACCCAGCCGGCGATGCGCAGCCCGCGCGCGGCGATCGCGTCGGCGGTGAGCAGCGCGTGGTTGATGCAGCCGAGCCGCACGCCCACCACCAGCACCACCGGCAGCATCAGCGCCACCGCCAGGTCGGCCGTGTCGAGCGTATCGTCGAGCGGCACGCGAAAGCCGCCCACGCCCTCGACCACCACCACCTCGGCGGCCTCGCAGGCTTGCGCATGCGCGGCCAGGATGGTGCCGATCTCGAGCTTCACGCCCTCTTGCGCGGCCACGATATGCGGCGCGGCCGGCGCCTTCATCATGAAGGGTGTGCGGATCGCGGGCGGCAGCGCGACGTTGGCGGCCGCGTCGAGCTGGTCGGCATCCTCGTTGTGCAGCACGCCCTCGCGTTCCTCGACGCCGGCCGCGATCGGCTTCATCGCCGCCGCGCGCAGGCCGTGCCGCGCGAAGCCGTGTAGCAGCGCGGCCGACACGAAGGTCTTGCCGATCTCGGTATCGGTGCCGGTGACGAAGCACGACAGGGTGGAGGACGCGCTCATGCCGCCGCCTCCGCCGCGCCGGCGGCGCTCAGGGCGGCCTCGAGCCGGGCCAGGTCCGCGAAATCGTGCGCGGCCGACAGCGAGACGCGCAGCCGCGAGGTGCCGGCCGGCACGGTGGGCGGGCGGATCGCCGGCACCCACAGGCCGTGCTGGTCCATCGCGCGCATCGCGGCCAGGGTCGCGTCGTTCTCGCCGATCACCAGCGGCTGCACGGCGGTGCGCGAGTCGATCGGCTGCCAGCGCGTATTGCGCAGGATCGCGCGGGTGCGCTCGATCAGCGCGGCCAGGTGGGCGCGGCGCGCCTCGCCTTCCTCGCCGCCGATCAGCGCGAGGCTGGCCGACACGGCGTGCGCCACCGAGGGCGGCGCGGCGGTGGTAAAGATGTAGCTGCGCGCGCGCTGGATCATCCACTCGATCACGGTTTCGTGCGCGATCACGAAGGCGCCGGCCACGCCGGCCGCCTTGCCGAGCGTGCCTGCATAGATCAGGTGGTCGGAGCGCAGGCCGTAGGCGGCCGGTGCGCCGCGCCCCTGCGGGCCGAGTACGCCGAAGCCGTGCGCGTCGTCGATCACCAGCCAGGCGCCATGAGCCTCGGCCAGCGCCACCAGCCGCTGCAGCGGCGCGATGGTGCCGTCCATGCTGAACACCGTGTCGGACACGATCAGCTTGGTCCCGGCCGTCGAGGCGGCGAGCTGGGCGGCCAGCGCCTCCATGTCGCCATGCGGATAGACGCTGATCTCGGCGCGCGACAGGCGCGTGCCGTCGATCAGCGAGGCATGGTTCAGCGAATCGGAGAAGATCTCGGCGCCGCAGCCGGTCAGCGCCGTCAGCGCGGCCAGGTTGGCCATGTAGCCGGTGCTGAAGTAGAGCGCGCGCGGCGCGGCGCAGAAGCCGCCGGAGAACCCGGCCAGCTCGTCCTCGAGCCGCGCGTGCGCGCGCGAATGGCCGCCCAGCAGGTGCGAGCCGCCGCTGCCGGAACCATAGCGGCGCGCGCCCTCGGCGAAGGCCTCGACCAGCGCCGGATGCGCGGCCAGGCCCAGGTAGTCGTTGCTGGCGAAGCTGACGATCTCGCGGCCGTCCACCGTCATGCGTGCGCTGCAGGCGCTGTCGGCGGTGCGGCGCACGCGGCGCAGCCCTTGCGCGTCGATCTCGGCCAGGCCGCGTTCGAGCGCGGCAAGCAGGCTCGGCGGGTTCGGCGTGCTCATGCGCGCACCTCCGCGAGCGTGGCGTCGAGCGTGGCGCGCGTTTGCGCGGCCAGCCAGTCGATCTGCTCGTCGTCGAGCACGTAGGGCGGCATCAGGTAGACGCTGGTGCCGATCGGGCGCAGCAGCAGTTCGTGCTTGAGCGCCTGCTCGAAGAAGCGGCGCGAGAAGCCGCGCGCCTGGTCGGCCTCGAGCGCGACGTCGAAGGCCAGGATGGTGCCGCGCTGGCGCAGGTGGCGCACCTCGTCGCGCTCGGCGAGCGGCGCGAGCGCCTCGCGCAGGCGCACCGACTTGCGCGCGTTGGCGGCCAGCACGTCGTCGCTGTCGAACAGCTCGAGCGTGGCCCGCGCGGCGCGGCAGGCCAGCGGATTGCCCGTGTAGGAATGCGAATGCAGGAAGCCGCGCGCGGTGTCGTCGTCGTAGAAGGCCTGGTAGATCGCGTCGCGCGACAGCACCAGCGAGAGCGGCAGGTAGCCGCCGCTGATGCCCTTGGACAGGCACAGGAAGTCGGGCCACACGCCAGCCTGTTCGCAGGCGAAGAAGGTGCCGGTGCGCCCGTAGCCCACCGCGATCTCGTCGGCGATCAGGTGCACCTCGTAGCGGTCGCAGAGCGCGCGCAGCCCGC
This sequence comes from Burkholderia sp., assembly GCA_040946965.1. Lineage (GTDB taxonomy): Bacteria > Pseudomonadota > Gammaproteobacteria > Burkholderiales > Burkholderiaceae > Burkholderia. The sequence goes on from JAYFRU010000246.1 coordinate 4,180, forward strand.
TCACGTAGGACGGATCGTGCATCGCCATGCCGGCCGCGCACTGCACCAGCGGCTCGACGATCAGCGCGGCGATCGCGCCGGCGCGCTCGGCGAACAGCTGCTCGACCGCGGCCAGCGCGCGCGCGGCCACCTCGGCGGCGCTCTCGCCGGGCGCGGCCTGGCGCGCATCGGGCGAGGCCACCACGTGGGCGTGGCGGATCAGCGGGTCGTAGGCGTCCTTAAACAGCGCGACATCGGTCACGCCGAGCGCGCCGATGGTCTCGCCGTGATAGCCGTTCGCCACGCAGACGAATTCGCGCTTCGCGCCGCAGCCGGCGTTGCGCCAGGCGTGGAAGCTCATCTTCAGCGCGATCTCGACGGCCGAGGCGCCGTCCGAGGCGAAGAAGGCATGGCCGAGCGTGTGCTGCGTGAGCGCGCCCAGGCGCTCGGCCAGCTCGATGGCGGGCTCGTGCGTGCAGCCGGCCAGCATGGCGTGCTCGAGCGTGTCGAGCTGGTCCTTCAGCGCGGCGTTGATGCGCGGGTTGGCATGGCCGAACAGGTTGACCCACCAGGAGCTGATCGCGTCCAGGTAGCGCGCGCCGTCGCGGTCGTACAGCCAGGGGCCGGCGCCGCGCGCCACCGGCACGAGCGGCATGCGCTCGTGGTACTTCATCTGCGTACAGGGATGCCAGACTGCGCGCAGGCTGCGCGCAACCCAGTCGTCGGGTTGTGTGCTCAAAACGGCTCCGGAACGGGACGCGGCGCGGCGGGATTCGGACGGAACTGCGGCAGCGGCCCCGCGCCGGTCCATCGAGGCGGCGGCTGGCGGGCGATTTCCGCCCCGCGCCGGCTGCCGACGCGCCTGCGTGCAAAACCAAAACGGGCCAGAGATTAGCGCGATTCCGGGCCTCGCGCAGCATCGGTTACAAACGCGCCGAGCCTTGCTGGGCATGGAGTTGCGCGAGGTTTTGCGGTGCTCGCGACGGTTCGGGCGCGATGCCCGAGATAGCGTGCAGATGACGACGGCAAAGTGGCGCCACCCGACGGACGGAAATCGAGGGGAAGCGGCGCGGGAGGCACGCGATGAAAAAGGGAGGAATCGATGCGCCGGCCCTGCGCGAGGCGCCCCCGAGCAGCGGGACGCCAGGCGAAGTATCGTAAGCGATCAGCGAGCCCGCCCCTTGCGCCTCGGCGGCTGATCGGCTAGCGCTTACGCCTGCGGCTTGCGGACGG
>JAYFRU010000247.1:0-5387 GCA_040946965.1 Burkholderia sp.
GCTAACACTTCCCCTTGTCGGGCGTGTAGAGGACTTTCACCTCCAAGTGTGTGCGCCCAGCCGGGCGCACAGAAAAACGGCCGGCGGCTGCCGACCGTGAGACCCAGTCTAGGGATGATTCGGGCTGCTTTATAGCTGGCCGAACAGCCAGCGCACGTAGCGGTCGACGCCTTCCTGGACGGTCAGGAACGGTGCGTCGTAACCAACCGCGCGCAGCTTCGACTGGTCGGCCTGCGTGAAGCACTGGTACTTGCCGCGCAGCGCGTCGGGGAACGGCACGTACTCGATCAGCCCCTGCGCGACCTGCTCGGCCAGCGTTAGCGACGGCTGGCCGTCGATCGCGCGCAACGTGTTGACCACCGAGCTCGCGATATCGTTGAACGGCTGGGCGCGGCCGGTGCCGAGATTGAAGATGCCCGACTTCTCCGGATGGTCGAAGAAGAATAGGTTGACCTTCACCACGTCCTCGACCGAGACGAAATCGCGCGTCTGCTCGCCGGCCGCATAACCGTTGTACTCGCCGAACAGTTTGACCTTGCCCTCGGCGCGGAACCGGTTGAAGTTGTGGAACGCCACCGAGGCCATGCGGCCCTTGTGCGTCTCGCGCGCCCCATAGACGTTGAAGTAGCGGAAACCCGCGATCTGGCTCTTCGCATCCGGCAGCACGCGGCGGATCACCTGGTCGAACAGGAACTTCGAATAGCCATAGACGTTAAGCGGCGCCTCGACCTCGCGCTCCTCGACGAAGCGCGTCGAGCCGCCGTAGATCGCCGCCGACGAGGCGTAGAGGAACTGCGTGCCGTTCGCCAGGCAGGTATCGAGCACCGCGCGGCTGTAGCGGAAGTTGTTGTCCATCATGTAGCGGCCGTCGGTTTCCATCGTGTCCGAACAGGCGCCTTCGTGGAACACCGCGCGCACCTTGCCGAAATCGCCGCGCTGGAAGCGCTCCACGAATTCGGTCTTGTCGAGATAGTCGTCGATCTCGCAATCGACCAGGTTCCGGAACTTGTCGGCGCGGGTCAGGTTGTCGACCGCGATGATGCGCGTCTCGCCTCGCTCGTTGAGCGCCTTCACGAGATTCGCGCCGATGAAGCCGGCTGCGCCGGTGACGATGAGAGTCATGATCGTCCTGATGTCAGAAGGTGTGAGTACGAAGCGGCGCGCATCGCGCGCGCCGCTCAGTTGAACAGTTCGCCATATTCGACGGTGGCCGTGCCGAGCATGCCGACCACGATGCCGGCCGCGCGATTGGCCAGCATCACGGCCGCGTCGAGCGAGAGCCCCGCGCCGAGCATGGCCGCGACGGTGGCGATCACGGTGTCGCCGGCGCCGGACACGTCGAACACCTCGCGCGCGAGCGCCGGCACATTCAGTTCGCCGGCATCGGAGAACAGCGTCATGCCCTCCTCCGAGCGCGTCAGCAGCAAGGCGTCGAGCGCCAGCGAGGCACGCAGCTCGCGCACGCGAGCGCGCAGCTCGTCCTCCGAATGCCAGCCGCCCACCACCTCGCGCAGCTCGGCGCGGTTCGGCGTGATCAGCGAGGCGCCGCGATAGCGCGCCCAGTCGGCGCCCTTCGGGTCGACCAGCACCGGCAGGCCCGCCGCGCGCGCCTTGGCGATCATGGTCGTGACATGCGTGAGCCCGCCCTTGGCGTAGTCGGACATCAACACCACGCCGTGCGAGGGCAGCAGCGTGTCGAAGCGCGCGAGCCCGGCCAGCAGCACCTCGTGCTGCGGCGAAGCCTCGAAGTCGACACGCAGCAACTGCTGCTGCTGGGCCAGCACGCGCAGCTTGATGGTGGTGGGCAGCTGCGCGTCGCGCTCGAGGTAGGTCTCCACGCCGCTCTCGCCGAGCAGGCCGACGATGCGCTCGCCCGGCTCGTCGGTGCCGACCACGCAGAGCAGGCCCGCGTTCGCGCCGAGCGTGACGATGTTGCGCGCCACGTTGGCCGCCCCGCCGAGCCGCTCCTCCTGCCGCTGCACATGCACCACCGGCACCGGCGCCTCGGGCGAGATCCGGTTGACGTTGCCGAACCAGTAACGGTCGAGCATCACGTCGCCGACCACGAGCACGCGCGATCGGGCGAGCCGCTCGCGCGGCACCGTCGCGACGCTGGCGGCGGCCTCAGCCGCGCGCGGAGGATTGGGCTGCGACATGCGGACGTCCGATAGCGTGATAGTCGATCCCGAGTTCGGCCATCGCCTCGGGTTCGTAGAGATTGCGCCCGTCGAAGATCACGGGCGCCTTCAGCACCGACTTCAGATGCGCGAAGTCGGGGCTCTTGAATTCCTTCCATTCGGTGACCACTACCAGCGCGTCGGCACCCGTGACCGCCTCCTCCTTGCTTGGCACGAAGGCCAGGCCGGCCTGCGCGGCGGCATCCTCGGCCAGGTCGAGCGCGAACACGCGGCGCGCCTCGTCGATCGCGACCGGATCATAGGCGCGCACCGAGGCGCCGCGCGCCAGCAGCGAGGCGATCAGGGTTCGGCTCGGCGCCTCGCGCATGTCGTCGGTATTGGGCTTGAAGGCCAGTCCCCAGACGGCGAAGGTGCGACCCGACAGATCGGCACCGAAGCGCTGCTCGATCTTGGCCAGCAGCACGCTCTTCTGCGCGTGGTTGACGGCCTCGACCGCATCGAGGATCCGCAGCGGCTGGCCGTTCTCGGCCGCAGTGCGGATCAGCGCCTGCACGTCCTTCGGGAAGCACGAGCCGCCGTAGCCGACGCCGGCGTAGAGGAAGTGGTAGCCGATGCGTGAATCGGAGCCGATCCCACGCCGCACCGCCTCGATATCGGCACCGACGCGCTCGGCCAGGTTCGACATCTCGTTCATGAACGAGATGCGCGTGGCCAGCATCGCATTGGCGGCGTACTTGGTGAATTCGGCCGAGCGCACGTCTATGTAGATGGTGCGCTCGTGATTGCGGTTGAACGGCGCGTAGAGCTTCTTCATCTTCTCGCGTGCCACGCTGCCGACCTCGTCGTCGTCAACGCCGATGATGATGCGGTCGGGTCGCATGAAGTCCTCGACGGCAGCCCCTTCCTTCAGGAATTCGGGGTTCGAGACCACCGAGAAACGATGCGCGTCGCTGTTGCCCAGGCCACGCGCCGCGAGTGCCTCGGCCACCACGCCGTGCACGCGCTGGGCGGTGCCGACGGGCACCGTCGACTTGTCGACGATCACCTTCGCGTCGGTCATGTAGCGGCCGATATTGCGCGCCGCCTCGAGCACATATTGCAGGTCGGCCGAGCCATCCTCGTCGGGCGGCGTGCCCACCGCGATGAACTGGATCTCGCCGTGCGCGACGCTGGCCTCGACGTCGGTCGAGAACGTGATCCGGCCGACCGCGCGCGTGCGCGCGATGATTTCCTTGAGGCCGGGTTCGTGGATCGGGATCCCGCCCTGGTTCAGGATCTCGATCTTGCGCGGATCGACGTCGAGACAGAACACGTCATGGCCGATCTCGGCGAGACAGGCGCCCGTGACGAGACCGACGTAGCCGGTGCCGATGATGGTGATTTTCATAGGTTTCCCGGTAATTCGTTCCGGAGATTAAGCATGATTCTGCGCCGCATTCGTGACGGAGTACGGTGCGCGCCTAGTTGGCGACGCCGGCCTCGACACGCCGCGGCGCGTAGGTCTCCCAGCCGCTGCAGCCAGGGCACTGCCAATAGAACAGGCGGGCGCGGAAACCGCAGTCGTGGCAGGTGTAGCGAGGCAGGTTCTTGGTCCGTTGCCTGACCAGCGCGCGCATCATCTCGAGCTCGCTGCGGCGCGGCTCCTCGGCGGCGGCGATCTGCGCGTCGAGCAGGTGCAACATGCCGGACAGGTTCGGTGCCTTCTGCATCTGGGTACGTGCCAGCGTATGCGCGGCATCGCCGCCGCGCAGCTCGGCCACATATTGGAAGGCCACGTCGAGCAGGTCATTCGAGGGATAACGGTCGGCGTAGTCGGTCAGCAGTTCGGCGCCTTCGGCGGCATGCCCGCGCGCGATATAGGCCTTCATCAGCTTCTCGGCGACCAGCGGCAGGTAGGCGGCGTTCTGCTGTTCGACGCGACGCCAATGGGCGATGGCCGCCTCGTAATCGCCGGCGGCCTCGGCTGCCTCGCCCGACAGGATGGTGGCCCGCACGTTGTGCGGATTCACGGCCAGCGCGTCGCGCAACTGTTGAGCCGCAGCCGCGCCGTCCTTCCTGGCGAGCGCCTCGCCCGCCAGCTCGCAATGGAACTGCGCGATTTCGGTCGACAGCGAGCTGTCGCTCATGGTTTCGATCTTGCGGGCCGTCTGGATCGACTTGTTCCAGTCTTTCTCGATGCCGTAGATGGTCAGCAGCGCCCGCTGCGCGCCAAGCGCGTAGTCGCCGTCGGCCAGGCGGTGGAAGGACTCCTCGGCACGGTCGAGCAGCCCGGCCTTGAGGAAATCCTGCCCCAGCTCGTATAGCGCATGATCACGCTCATTGGCGGGCAGGTCGTCGCGGTTCAGCATGTTCTGGTGGACGCGGATCGCACGATCGGTTTCGCCGCGCCGACGGAACAGGTTGCCGAGCGCAAAGTGCAGTTCGACCGTCTCGGGATCGAGCTTGGCGACCTCGATAAAGGCATCGATGGCCTGGTCGGGTTGTTCGTTGAGCAGGAAATTGAGGCCTCGAAAATACGAGCTCGGCAGGTTCGCATTCTCCGACAACAGCTTCTGGAGGTCGTAGCGGGACGCCGCCCAGCCGAAGGCGAACGCGACGGGGATGGCCAGCAGCCACCAGAAATCCAGATCCATGAGGTATCGAGGCTAGGTCGGGGCCGCGCGAGCGGCGGCCCGACGATCGTTAAATGACGGGCGGCATCGGCGGCTGGTCCACCACCAGCGGCGTCTCGCGGGCCGAGCGCAGGTCGCGCTTGAGCCGGCCGTTCTCGAGACGCATACGCAGCACGGCCGGCAGTGCCGAAAGCAGGCCGGCGATCAGGCCGACGCCGAAGAATGCCAGGCCGATCAGGATCAGCGGTGCCCGCCAGTTGTAGCCGGCGAGGAAGTTCAGCGTCGCGGTTTGCGTATTGGCCAGCGCCAGCACCAGCAGCAACACGAACACCAGTACACGGATCAGCCAGACGACGAATTTCATTGAGCCCTCCTGTCAACTTGTCGCGCGTGTGTGCTCCCGCTGCACCGCGCCTGAAGTGCCCGTATTGTAATGGAAGCGTTTCGCCAACCGCGCATCCGATCCGCGCGCGCGGCGGCAGGCATAAAAAAAGCGCCCGCCAGTGTTCCGTCCCAGAAATAACTTTACGTAATTGCGCATTGCTTATGATCGAACCCCAGTGGCAAGGGGACGATCATGGGGCGCAAGGGAATCGAGGTTGTGGTGTCGGAATTAGAGCGAGAACGATTGTGATCG
>JAYFRU010000248.1:0-5376 GCA_040946965.1 Burkholderia sp.
CATGGCCCAGCCTGCCGTCCAGCGACAGCAGCATGCCGCCGAAGGCCGAGCCGAGCATGTTGCCCAGCGCGCTGCCGAGCGTGAGCAGGGCCACCGCGCGCACCTGGTAGCGGCGCGGCAGCCAGACCGTCAGGTAATAGACCACGCCCGGATAGAGTCCGGCCTCGGCGCTGCCCACCAGGAAGCGCAGCGCCGCGAACATCGAGCCCGAGGCGGTATAGGCCAGCAGCACGGTGGCGATGCCCCAGCTCAGCATGATGCGGAAGATCCACTTGGGCGCGCCGAAACGATGCACGCCGAGCGCGCTGGGGATCTCGAAGATCAGGTAGCCGATGAAGAACAGCGAGGAAGCCAGCCCGTAGGCGGTCTCGGTCAGGCCGATCTGGTGGATCATCTGCAGCTTGGCGAAGCTGACGTTCATCTTGTCGATGACCGATACCAGGTAGGTCACCATGATCAGCGGCATGATGCGCCACCAGACGCGCCGGATCAGGCGTTCGTCGTGCGCGGCGTCGGGCTGGGCCGCCGCGGCCAGGGAAATCTCCATGTCTCCTCCCACTCCATCGTGTCGGACCGGCTGTCTGCCGCCTCGCTGCGCGGTGCGCCGGTTTGTGTGCCTGCCGGTGAGGGGCCGTTACTCGAACGGCCCACGGCGGGCAATACTACGCTGCACCGATGGCCCCCTCCAGCGCGATTCGGCAAGATTTCGCGGTGCGGAATCATGGCGATCGATCCCTATTGGTGGCGGCGCCGGCGCGGGACCGACATTTCGCTCTGCGAAAAGTCATGGAAACGCGCTTGGAGCGACAGGGCCCGCGTGGAACCATACGGGGCGTCGAAACGAGGGCGCCGCAGCGCGCTCCGGCAGCGACGCATCCGGCATCCGCGGCAAGCGGAGCCACGACATCGGGAGGAGACACCATGAAGACATCGCTGGCGCTGATCGGCGCCGCGGCCTGCGGCCTTGCCTGCACCGCGCAGGCCCAGAGCAGCGTGACCCTGTACGGCATCGTCGATGCCGGCTATCGCTACAACAGCAATGCCGGCGGCGCGCCGCAGCACGCCATCGCCGGCGGCAACGAGAGCGCCTCGCGCTTCGGCATCACCGGCAGCGAGGAACTGGGCGGCGGTTATCGCGCCGTGTTCACCCTGGAGAACGGCTTCACCACCACCACCGGCGCGCTGCAGGCCGGGCTGATGTTCGGACGACAGGCTTTCGTCGGGCTTGGCACGCCTTACGGAACCGTCACGCTGGGCCGCCAGTACCTGACGCTGTCGAGCTACCTCGGCCAGTTCGCCTCGGGCACCGACTGGGCCGCGCGCGGCGCGGGCTGGGGGTATCACCCGGCGGGCCTGGACGACGTGGACGGCACCGAGCGCGCCAACAACGCCATCAAGTACGTGAGCCCGCGCTATCGCGGCCTGCAGCTGGGCGCGACCTACAGCCTGGGCGGCGTGGCGGGGCAGCTCACGCGCAACGAGATGATCTCGGCCGGCGCCGACTACCAGCAGGGCCCCTTCAAGTTCGCGGCGGCCTATCTCTACGTGAAGAATCCGAATGTCGCGCTGTTCGGCAACAACGCCACCAGCAGCGCGACCGGCAACAACTTCACCAGCCCGATCTTCAGCGGTTATGCCACGGCCGGCTCGCAACGCGAGTTCGGCGCGGGCACCTCGTACGAGCTGGGCCGCTTCACGCTCGGCGCGATCTACACGCGCACCAGCTTCGCCGACCTGGGCGCCACCCCGGTGACGGGCGCGAGCCTGCCCGCGGCCGAGCGCGGCAAGACGGCGACGTTCAACACCGCCGAGGCCAACCTCAAGTACCGCCTCACGCCGGCCCTGCAGTTCGGCATCGCCTATGCCTACACGCGCGTGAGTTCCTTCGCCGGCCAGAGCGGCGCGAGCTACCAGCAATGGAACCTCGGCGCCGACTACTCGCTGTCCAAGCGCACCGACCTGTACTGCGTACTGCTGCACGAGAAGGCCGCCGGCATCGATTCCACCGGCCATCCCGCAGTGGCCGCGCTGACCTTCGCGACGCCTTCGGCCAGCGATGCCCAGACCGGCTTCACGGTCGGCATCCGCCACCTGTTCTGAACCCGAGCTTCCCTTCCCTGGAGACGACATGCCTGCCACGCCACAAGCACCCGCCCTCGCGCTGTTCGATTCGCACGCGCACCTGGTGGCCGACGACACCACCCGCTATCCGCGCAATCCGATGCAGCGCGTGCCGAGCCGCAGCGTCTGCGTGCTGCCGGCCGGGCGCGTGCGTGAGCCCGGCGCCGGGTGGGCGCGCGGTGCTGATTGCCTCGTCGCGGCCCGACCTGCCGGCCGAGGCGGCCTGCAACGCGGTCGATTACGCCGTGCCCGACGCGCGCATCGTCGGCAGCGACAGCGGCTACCAGCGCACGCGCGGGGCGGGCGAGCTGCAGGTGATCGGCATCGACGCGATCACGCCGCCCGCCGACAAGCCGCGCCTGAAGATGCTGCAGACCGACACGCTCAGCATCAACTGGGTCGAGTACCAGGACGCGCGCGATCGCTCGAAGCTGAGCCCGCACAGCCACGCGAATTTCGAGCAGGGATCGCTGGCCATCGAGGGCGATTTCATTCATCACCTGCGCGTGCAATGGGGCCCCGACGCGCACGCCTGGCGCGAGGACGAGCACCTGGCGGCGGGGCCGGCCTCGATGATCGCGATTCCGGTGCAGCTGATCCACACCACCGAGGGCGTGGGCGGCGGCCGGCATCTGTTGATCGACGTGTTTTCGCCGCCGCGCGAGGACTTCATCGGCAAGGGCTGGGTGGCCAACGCTGCGGATTATGCGCGCGGCTGAAATCGGCCGCAGCGCAGGGCGGCGGCGCGCGATGCGGCCTGCTTCGACGCCGCGCCGCGCCCCTCGGCCGATGACGGGCGGCGCGGCGTCCCGCGCCTCAGCCCGCCGGCGTGGCGCGCAGCCGGGCCAGCGCCAGCACCGCGCGCATCAGCGGCGCGGCCACGCCGAGCCGTGCCGCGCATTCGAGCGGCGCGCCCAGGATCGCGTCGAGCTCGAGAGGCCGCCCGGCCTCGAGATCCTGCAGCATCGAGGTCTTGACCGTGCCGAGCGCGCGCGACTGGGCCATGCGCGTGGCGATGTCGATCTCGATCGCCAGGCCCGCAGCGCGGCCGATCGCCAGGCATTCGCCCATCAGTTGCGCGTAGGCGGCGTGCGTGCCCGGATCGTCGAGCAGCCGGTCGGTGCTGGCCTGGGTCAGCACGCTGAGCGGGTTCGCGCAGGCGTTGCCCAGCAGCTTGACCCACAGGTCGCGGCGGATGTCCTCGCTGGCCGTGGTCGGCAGGCCGGCGGCATCGAGCACGCCGGCCCAGTGCGCGCTGCGCTCGCTGACCCCGCCGGCTGGCTCGCCGATGGTGATGCGCTTGCCGCTGTGGTGGCGCACCACGCCGGGCGCCGGGCAGCTGCAGGAGGCCATCACGCTGCCGCCCAGCACCTGGGCGAAGGGCAGCGCGCGCTCGACGCCGCCGTCGGGATCGACGCTTTGCAGGCGCAGCCCTTCGAGCGGTTGCCCCGGCACCAGGCAGAACCACCAGGGCAGGCCGTTGCCGACCAACAGCACCACGCTGTCCGCATCGAGCAGCGGCGCGAGCGAGGCGGACAGGGGCGGCAGCGATTGCGATTTCAGCGCGATCACCACCAGCTCCTGCGGGCCGATCTCCTCGGCGCGGGCATGGGCCTCGACCGGCACCACCTGTTCGGGCACGTCGGGGCTCTGGTAGCGCAGGCCGTCGCGGCGCAGCGCCTCGAGCGTGGCGCCGCGCGCCAGCAGCGAGACGCGATGGCCGGCGAGCGCGAGGCGGGCGGCGAAGTGGCCGCCGATCGCGCCGGCACCGACGATGGCGATGCGGCGCGCGGGGCTGGCGGGGTGGGTGGCAGGCATCTTGAAAGCATCTATGGCGTGAGGGTTCGCGCATTGTCGCCGCGCGGCGGTGTGTGTCGAGCACTTTATGCCTGTTTTTCTCCTGGCGGAATCCTCCGCCACCACGCGTGCGGCGGCGCTCCCGCCGCGCACGTCCTCTTACAGAAGGAACAGTGACCATGGCGATCGACAGCGCGACCCTCAGGCGGGTCACGGCGCAACTCTACGAACGCTCGCTGAAGACGATTCCCGACGATACGCGCGCCTTCCTGGCGGACGCGGCCGAACGCGAGACCAGTCCGACCGGCCGTGCCACGCTGCGGATCCTGGTGGAGAGCGCCGATGGGGCGCGCCGCGACGATACGCTGGTGTGCAGCGACGTGGGAATTCCGACCTACAGCGTGAAGATCGGCACGCGCGTGCGTTTCGACGGCCGGGTGCGCGCCGCGATCCGCGACGGCTTCGCCGACCTGGCGGCCTCGATCTCGCCGCCGATCCTGAAGATGGTGACCCACCCGCTCACGCACGAGCGCGGCCATGCCGGCAAGGACATGCCGATCGTCAGCTTCGACGTGATCGACGATGCCGACCATGTCGACATCGTCTGCTCGTCCAAGGCGATGGGCACCGGCCGCTGGGAGGCGATCGAGGCCTTCGTCTATCCGAGCCATGCGCAGATCGAGCGCTTCGTGCTCGACACCATGCTGCGCGCGGGCTCGCAGCCTTGCCTGCCGCTGGTGATCGGGGTCGGCATCGGCGGCACCTTCGATTACGCGGCGCGCCTGGCCAAGGAGCAGATGATGCGGCCGTTCGGGCAGGTCAACCCGGAACCGATGCTGGCCGCGATGGAGCGGCGCCTGCTCGACGCGGTCAACGCGATGGGCTTCGGGCTGATGGGCACCGGTGGCGACACCACCGCGATGGCGGTCCATATCGACTACGCCGCCAGCCACGGCTTCGTGCCGGTGGCGGTCTGCTTCAACTGCTGGATCAACCGTCGCACGACCGCGCGGATTCATGGCGACGGCCGAGTCGAATTCCTGGAGGGTGCGTGATGAGCCAGCCGCCTGCATGAACTGAAGCTGCCGCTCGCGGCCGAGCCGGTGCTGGACCTGCAGCTCGGCGACATAGTGCGGCTGTCGGGCGAGATCACGGTCAGTATCGGCTTGCCGACCCGCCGGCGGCTCGCCGAGGCGATCGAGCAGGGGGGCGAGCTGCCGCTCGACCTGCGCGGTGGGGCCTTCTTCCACCTGAGGACCTATGTGAACGAGACGCCGGCGGGCCCCGAGGCGCTTTACCTGAACCCGAGCACCAGCACGCGCTACGACGCCTGGATGCCGACAAGGGCTATCCATTTAGCTCCACCATCCCGCATTATGGCAATTGAGCTGGCTTTGGTGGCCGTTGCACAATCTGACGGTAGGTGACTGGAACAGCCCCTACGGCCTGTTCGAGCAG
>JAYFRU010000249.1:0-5372 GCA_040946965.1 Burkholderia sp.
GTAGGGGCTGTTCCAGTCACCTACCGTCAGATTGGGCAACGGCTACCAAAGCCAGCTCAATTATCATAATGCGGGATAGTGGAGCTAAATGGATAGCCCTTCTCGAAACATCGATTCCCACGAAAACAGTATCGGACACGTCCCTTCGCTCCCATCCTTGTTTATGCGAACTCTAGATTCCTACAACCGTTCGGGCTGCAAGAAAGGACGGTCCAACTCGGGCGCCCAGGGCTCAGAGACGGGCTTCGTGTTTCAACCCAGAGGGGCGTCGGGTTACCTGAGTTGGTCCGAGGCCTAAAGATACAAGGGGCGGACTGCCGGGGCAGCGGGAATCACAACTATAGGTCTATTGGGTGGCAATTCCAGTAGGAATTGGCTATTGAGGGGCGAGGAGCGTTGGCGGGGACGATGACCGTTGCCCCGGCCATCGTGTCGAGTCGCGCGCTCAAGCGGCCACGCGAGCCGCCTTGCCGGTCGGGAAGTCGATCGAGGCTTCCAGGCCTGGCTCCGGCGCGCGGTTGCGCAGCTTCAGCGTGCCGCGGTAGCGGCCCACGATGCGCAGCACGATCGCCATCCCGAGGCCCGTGCCGTCGGCCTTGCTGCGCGCGGCATCGACGCGGCAGAACGGGCGCATCACCAGCGGCAGCTGGTCGTCGGGAATGCCCGGGCCCTCGTCGCGCACGATCACCTCGATGCGCGCATGCGAGGCACGCGTCTCGACGGTGATGCGCGCGATGCCGTCGCTGCGGCTCAGGCCGTACTTGCGAGCGTTCTCCACCAGGTTGCCGATCACGCGGCGCATGTCGGTTTCGTCGGCCTCGATCACGGCGGCCGGCGCGAGCACAGTGCGGATCTGCACGCCTTCCTCGTTGGCCAGGCGCGCGGCCACGTCGTGCGCGATCATCGACAGGTCCACCGGCTCGAGCGAGCGCGGTTGCATCGGCCGCGCGTAGTCGATGAAGGCGGCGATGATGCGGTCCATCTGCTCGATGTCGTCGACCATCGCATCCTTGGTGGCCTCGTCCGACGGGCTCATCTCGGTTTCCAGGCGCAGCCGCGCCAGCGGCGTGCGCAAGTCGTGCGAGATGCCGGCCAGCATCAGCGCGCGATCGGCGTCGAGCTGTTCGAGATCGCGCACCATCTGGTTGAAGCTGCGACTGGTTTCGGCGGTCACGCCCATGCCGCGCTCGGGTAGCGGCTCGGGCCTCTGCCCGGCGCCCACCTTGCGCGCGGCCAGCGCGAGCCGCGAGAAGGGCTGGTTCACCAGGCTGGTGATGAAGGCCGAGCCGAGCAGCGACAGCGCCAGCGCGAACAGGCCCCAGCCGGCCCATTGCAGGCCCGTGACGGTGTCCAGCTGATCGCGGTCGAGGGCGACCCAGTAATCGTCGTCGTCGATCTTGAAGCTGATCCAGACACCGGAGATGTCGTTGACCGACTGCGCGATCACGGTGCCGTCGCCAAGCCGGCTGCGGATATCGTGCTCGATCAGGCGATTGAGCGATTCGTCGGGCTGGAGCTTGAATTTGTCGGTGGTTTCGCGCGGGTAGACGCGCACGCCCTCGTTGCTTTCCAGGTCCTGGAGTAGCGCGCGGCGCAGGTCCGGATCCGAATAGAGCAGGGCGGTACGGGTGAGCTTGACCACCGCGACGAGTTGCAGGGCCACGCGCTGCGCGCGCGGCTCGCGCTCGATCACGCGGAAGCTCTGGAACCACGCGGCGAGGCTGACCGCGATCAACAGCGCGATCAGCAGGAAGGTGCGCCAGAACAGCCCGCCGAATACGAACGTCAGGAGGCGCCGGTCAATGCGCATAGGGCGGACTGTCCAAGCAGGCAGGGGCAGCGGGGGCCGGCGCGCGCGAACGCGCGCCGGGACCATTCAGGCGGCGCCGTCGGGAATGAATACGTAGCCGAGGCCCCAGACGGTCTGGATGAAGCGCGGGCTGCCCGGATCGGGCTCGATCAGCTTGCGCAGGCGCGAGATCTGCACGTCGAGGCTGCGGTCGAACACTTCGTATTCGCGGCCGCGCGCGAGTTCCATCAGCTTCTCGCGCGACAGCGGCTGGCGCGGATGACGCGCGAATACCTTCAGCACCGAGAATTCGCCGGTGGTCAGCGGGATCTCCTGGCCGGACTTGGTCAGCGTGCGGGTGGCCAGGTTCAGCGAGAACTCGCCGAACTCGAACACCTCGGTGGCTTCCGAGGGCGCGCCCGGCAGCTCGGCTGGCGCCTGGCGGCGCAGCACCGCGTGGATGCGCGCGACCAGCTCGCGCGGATTGAAAGGCTTGGGCAAGTAATCGTCGGCGCCCATCTCGAGGCCGACGATGCGGTCCACGTCCTCGCCCTTGGCCGTCAGCATGATGATCGGCGTGCGGTCGTTGCTGCTGCGCAGACGGCGGCAGATCGACAGGCCGTCCTCGCCGGGCAGCATCAGGTCAAGCACCAGCAGGTCGAAACGCTCGCGTACCCAGAGCTTGTTCATTGCCGTCGCATTTTCGGCGACATATACGTTGAAGCCCTGCTCGCCGAGGTAGCGGCGCAGCAGGTCGCGCAAGCGGGGATCGTCGTCGACGACGAGGATTTTCGAGGGATTTTTGGTTTCCATGGACGGCATCTTATCGCGATTACGAAGGTGCGCACGGGCGCGGGATTTTGCGAGTAACAGTCAGTTACAAAATTTACCCGGGCTGCGATGCTGAGTAAAGACACTCGTTAGAGACTCCTTTACTTGGCGCGGAAATTCAGTGGATACTCCACCCACTCGATATTTCGTAGTTCGTTTGCCCGATATTCGCCGGGTTTGTTCAAGTACCAGAGGTTAGACGGTTGCCGCGTGACGAAGGGAACAAATCGACCAGAGAAGCGAGAACAGTGATGCGACCCACCCGGATTGCGTGCGCACTGACGATCGTGTTCGCCGGTCTCTTTGCATCGAACTTCGCTTGCGCCCAACGCTCCGAGCGGGGCGGGTCGTCGCACAAGGCCTCGCGCGCGCGCGTGCCGCCGCCTCCGCCGCGCGATGCACAACCCGACCGCTTCGACGAAGCGCCCGGCCGTTCCGCCGTCTCTCCCGATCTCGACCAGCGTCGCCGCGATGGCCACATGACGCCCGAGGAGCGCCACCTGCTGCGCCAACACATCGAGGATGCCGTGCGCGAGTTGTACAAGCGCTGAGCATCGGCCGCTTTTTTCCGTTTGTTTCCTGGCCTGGTTTCATGTCCCGCCGATGGCAGGGCTGCATGCCGTGCGCGTCAACGGCGCACGGGTGTGGTCCGTTGTTGAGGTTTGGACATCGCCGCGCACGGAATG
Organism: Burkholderia sp.; assembly: GCA_040946965.1. Taxonomy (GTDB): domain Bacteria; phylum Pseudomonadota; class Gammaproteobacteria; order Burkholderiales; family Burkholderiaceae; genus Burkholderia. The sequence continues at coordinate 3,307 of JAYFRU010000249.1, forward strand.
CGCGGTGGTGTTGCCTGGTGGTTTCCTCGAATTCCTCGAATTCCTCGAATTCCTTTTAAGCAGCTTTCGGGAGCGGCGCGGCCATGCCTCGATTCGATAGCGATCCCTCCTCGGCGCGGCCACCGATATCGCATCGCGTGGACGACCGGCGCGGCCCTGCCGGCTCGAATGCCGGCGGTGCATGGCCACCCGCGATGCAGGCTCCGCTCGATGCCGACGACGCGCGTTTCCTGCTCACGCGCACCGGCTTCGCGCCGCCCCCCGCCGACGTGGCGCGTTACGTCGGCATGACGCGCGCGCAGGCCGTCGAGCGCTTGCTGGAGGGCACGCGCGGCCAGAGCGTCGTGCCGATGCCGGCCTGGGTCGACGAGATACCGCCGCCGCGCGCGATCCGCGATGCCTGGACGCCCGAGCAGCGTCGCGACGACCAGCGCCTGCAGGGCCAGCGCTACGATGCGCTGCGCGCCTGGTGGCTCGGCGAGATGCTGGTCACGCCGTCGCCGCTCACCGAACGCATGTGCTTGTTCTGGCATCGGCACTTCACCTCGGGGCAGGACAAGGTGCCGGATGCACGCACCATGGCCGTCCAGCATCGCCTGCTGCGCGGCGCGGCGCTCGGCAATTTCGGCGGCATGCTGCACGCGGTGGCGAAGGATCCGGCCATGCTCCAGTACCTCGACGGCGCGAGCAATCGCAAGGGCCGGCCCAACGAGAACTTCGCGCGCGAGGTGATGGAGCTGTTCACGCTCGGCGAGGGCCATTACACGCAGCACGACGTGGCCGAGGCGGCACGCGCGCTGACCGGCTGGGGTCTCGATCCCGATACGATCGAAACGGTTTGGCATCCGAATCTTCATGACGAGGGCGTCAAGACCGTGCTGGGCGTGAGCGGCCCGCTCGACACCGACGGCGTGCTCGACGTGCTGCTCGAGCAGCCCGAAACGGCGAGCTTCGTCGCCGCGAAGCTGTGGCGCGAATTCATCTCCGATACGCCCGAGCCGGCCGAGCTCGAGGGCATTGCCGCGCGCTTTCGCGACAGCGGCTACGAGATCCGCGCGCTGCTGGTCGCGCTGCTCTCGTCCGATGCATTCTGGAGCGATCGCGTGCGCGGCCTGCATGTGAAATCGCCGGTCGAATTCGTGGTCGGCAACCTGCGTCTGTTCGAGATCGACTACGGCGATGCCGCGCAGTTCGTGCCGGTGGTGCGCGGGCTCGGCGAGAACCTGTTCGCGCCGCCCAACGTGAAGGGCTGGCCTGGCGGCGCGCTGTGGATCAACAGCGCGACCCTGCTGGCGCGCAAGCAGTTCGTCGAGCGCATGTTCCGCTCCACCAAGGCGAGCATCAAGCCGCCCGCGCGAGTCGCCGGGATGGCAGCGAATCCGGCGCCGCGCGGCGCGACCCTGCGCTTCGACCTGGACGGCTGGCTCGCGCACTTCGGCACGGCGCCGCAGGCCAGGCCCACGCTGTCGGCCGAGCTGCAACTCCAGCACGCGGTGCTGCCGCTCTCGCCGGTGGCGGCGATCGATGCCGATGCGAACGGCGCGGCCTATCTGCGTGCCTTGCTGATGGACCCGGTATATCAGTTGACCTGAGGCGCGCGAACGGCGCGGCGAGGAGGACGGCATCATGAAGCGACGCGATTTCCTGGGCCTGACGGGCGCGGCCGGCATGGCCGGTGCCGCGGGCCTGCCGCTGTGGACAGCCTCGACGGCCTTCGCGGCCGAGCCCCTGGCGAACCCCGGTGCCGCGCATTACGAGCGGCTGCTGATCCTGATCGAGCTGAAGGGCGGCAACGACGGCCTGAACACCGTGGTGCCCTATGACGATCCGCTCTACCGCGCGATGCGTCCCACCCTCGGCCTGCACCGCGAGGCCGTGTTGCCGCTCGACCAGCATGCGGCCCTGCATCCCGCGCTCGCGCCGCTGCTGCCGATCTGGCATGCGCGCGAACTCGCGGTGGTGCAGGGCGTCGGTTATCCGCAGCCGAACCTCTCGCATTTCCGTTCGATCGAGATCTGGGATACCGCCTCGCGCTCCGACGAGATACTCGGCGAGGGCTGGCCCAC
>JAYFRU010000250.1:0-5370 GCA_040946965.1 Burkholderia sp.
AAGCCCGTCAGGCAGCGCTGTTGCCGCTGGCCGCCTGATCGCAAAACCGTGTCTAGACAACCGGATCCGATACACCTTCATTTCCGGCAGGCTGGTGACCACCTTGCCATCCTCGGCGCTGACGAGACGTGCGAGCACGAACGGGTTGCGCGACGTGCCGTCCTCGTTCTTATTCGCGAATGCCGCGAGCAGCGCGACTTCGGCGTTTTCCTTCGTGAGCACCACTGCCTGATCCGGCTTCACCACATCGGCGAAGACGTATTCGCCGACGACCTTCGAGCGATCTTCCTTGTCGAAGACCTCGCCGATGTGCACCGACGCCATGACCTTCTCGGCGCTTGCGCCGGCCTTGCTTTCGAGCGTTTCCGCCCAGTGCGCACGATACGAGCCGTCCTCGTTCTTCAGCACCTTGGTGAACGCCAGCAGGCCGCCGGGTGCGCAGTGGGTCTTCTCGTTCGGGTTGTTGATTTCCGACGGACGCGGACGGTGGCTCTGCCCGCTACCGACGTATTGCTTCTGCAGACGCGCCTTCGTCTCGTCGAGCGATTCGTCCTTGCGCTTGTTGATGAGCGCGCCTTCCTCGACGGTCATCATGCGCACGACCACCGGTTCGTTCGTGTCCACGTTGATGCCGTGGAACTCGCCCGGCTTCGACGGATCCAGCTTGATCTCGGCCAGACGCATGACGAGAGTCTGCGGCAGCTCGCTCTTGGCAGCACGCTTGCCGCCACCCACGCCCAGTGCATTGAGTTGCATGTCATTCCCCTTGAATGTCGATTGAACAGAATCGACCGCCCACAGAAACGTGTAGCAGAACGCGGCCGGCGATCTTGGAGGTATTTTTATCGGATTCAACTATAAAAGCAAAATTATTTGCCATAGTTTGTCTTTTATTATGTTTACGTCACGTTTTAGATGCAAATACATAATTGTTTTCGCATCTAAATGTGCAAATTTCGCGATTCGCTGCTGCCGCCTATTCCGGTGCGCGTCCCGGGCCCGGCCGTGGCTTCGCCCGTTGCCCGGGCGACATGACATTGAGGGAGCACCAGCTGCGGAAACTGACGATTGCGGCAGACAGATCGACTTCAAGTGCACGCTCCGGAACGAGCAGTTCCTTGCGCAGGAAGTCGGAGAACATGTAGAGCGTCATTGAACCGCTCATTTCACGCAGCAGGATTTCACGAGGTTGATAGCCGGTCAGAGTATCGTCGCTTGGCTCGTAAGTCACGAATGGGAACTCCAGCGAATGTCCACGTGCATAGTCTCCGGCCCACCAGAGCAACACTCCGAGGACACCAGCGGACGACGCCATGTCGTCAGGCGTCAGTTCCCTTCCGTTTTCACCCAGGATGCGCCCTCCGTGGTCCACGAATTCGGCCGAGACGGCCCGGGCGATCTCCCCGGTGAAGTGCATGAGGCGGTCCATAACGGTTCCATGTGACGTTTCCACATATTATTTTATATCACACACGGAAATAAAACCTGACAAACCCTATCAGACGCACATATTGGTACTTTTTGAACAGAATGTGCTAACAAAAAAGCCCGGCATGCCGGGCTTTTCGCGGTCAAGGTGCATGGCAATCAGGGCGCAGCAAACGCCTTGGCAACGACACCTCTGCCGTCTGCGACCCGGCCGGTGGCCTCGCGCCCCATGCGTTCCATCAGATCGACGTCGATGCTGTCGTTCTCCAGCCCCCATCGCAGGGCGCGCGCAAGCGTCAGAATATCGAGCCCGCGTTCGCACAAGGCACGCCACGTGTGCACCCAGGTCTCGCGACCCTCTGCCGGCACACTGCCGACCCAGGACTCAATCGTCCCCAACGAGCGGGGCAGAAACTCAGACTGGATCGGCTTGCCAATTTCGGCATCCCCGATCAGGTCAAAGTATCCCACACCCGACTCGTCCACCAGGCCCAGCTTACTTCCCCCCATTACCGGATCACGCAACTCCACAATCACCCCTGGGGTAAGTCTTTCGATCGTCATGTTCTCGTTCCGCCATTCTCAACGCTACACCGGTTCTATGTTCGCGTCCTCGGGTGCAGCCATAGCAGGCGCGGCAGCCGTCACGAACTTCCGCACGGGTTCAAGCATCCCGTGCGCCTCAAGAATCTCCGCCGCCCTCGCATGAGGGTCTCGCATAGGCCGCTCCAGCGCCCGCTCCATCTCCTGCGAAATTTCAGCCGTAAAACCAACTTCGCGCGCCCGGGCCAGCCATCGCTCGCCACGCGAACTAAGCGATACTGCGATACTCGTTTCTTCCAGCAAGCCGCGCTGTACCAGCCGCATTGCATGCCCGACCACGGTGCTCGGCCGACCCAACCCTTTCTCGCCCATGTACCGCAGAATCGCGAGTTCACGCGACCACGCGTGATAGCCGGCTTCCGGCTCCGGACGCTTCCAGTTGCGACGGGCGGTCTCCTGCCAATGCCGCAGCGTCAACTCGATCCCTTCGACTTCCACGGTCAGCCGTCTAACCTTCATCACCTGCGCGGCTTCGATGATGTTCCGGGCCACAAGCACTGCGACCGCGTCGGCCGGATCAAGCACATTCAGCGAACGTCCGAGCATCATCTCGCCGTCGTAGACACGCGGCGCCTCGTGAGCCGAGTTTGCTGATCCGGTCTCGTCGCGCACCGGCAGCCTGGTTCGATCGAAACTGCAACGGTTATGCCTCGCGAGAGCGGCCGCGACTTCTACCGCATCCCGCGTGAACACCCCCGTGCGCACGCGCGGATAGCTGACGCGGCCCTTCTCATACGCCTCCTGAAACAGATCAGCAGCCTGCCCCACAGGCACTTTCAGACGCTCACTTACTTCGATGACCACCTGCTCATAGCCCCACGGCGCCGACAGCGGCTCCAATGCCTCGTCATGGGCGACGATCCTCCCCTGCCCAGCGGCAAGCGCAGCATGAACGCGCTCGAATGCGGCCAGTTCAGCCGCCGAATGAACAGGCAATCCGGTCGTGAAGCGCGCGCCGTCGCCCACGGTCACCGCTACGGTATATCGGCCTGCTGCGGGTGGATCTGCAGCAATTGATGCAAGAAGCGAGCTTTGCACTCGCCCGACCGGCACCGTATCCTTGCCCGCCACCAAGGTGAACGTCGCACCGATCGCACGATCAATCACCCGCCGACAGACGCCGTTACGCGCGTAAAGCTCGAAGTTTTGCGACAGCTGGCCGGAAAACGCTGCCGACAGCTCCGATTCGGTGATCGCGCGCAGACGCACACGGAATAGCCGTTCAGCGTGCGAATCCAGTAGCTTCGAGAGATCCCAGGCGATGACGTCCCCTTCCTGATCATCATCGGTCGCGATGAAGATCCGATCCGCCCCGGCCGCCAAACGCCGGATTTTCTCCAGCAGTGCCGCGCGGTCCTCACGGTACGTGTACGACCGCTCGCGCAGATTCTCGTCCAGCTCGATGGGTACGAGGCTTTTGGGGTTATCCGCGATATGGCCGACTGTCGCGACGACATCAGCAAAAAGGCCGATGCCCTTCAGCTCACGCCTGAGGCTATCGACCTTTCCTGATGCTTCAACGATGACAAGGTTCTTCATCCGGAGATCCATGTCCCGATGGCACACGCCACGAGGCGCGTGTCACGTGTTACGCCTGCACAGCCCGCTTCTTTGCGGGCGTGCGCGCCTTCGTCGCCTTCTTGGCGGCAGGAGAAACGCTGCCCGCAGGCGCGGCACTTGCCGCCGCAGGCTGTGCATCGTCAGACACGACCTTCGGTGCTGCCGGCATGCGCGTCTTATTCACGAGAAAATAGAGATCTCGCAGGCACGCATTCACGGTCTGCGTCGGCGTCCGCGCATGCAAGCGGCCGTCCACGCTCGACTGCGATTCCACCCAGTGGGCGACATCCGCATCCAGCGTCACACGAATATTCTTGCGACGCGTCGTGCGCGCATTTTTCAGCAGACCCATCTCCAGCGCGCGCTCGCGGATGCGGACATACTCGTGATCCTTCACATCGTGCTCGGTACGCAGGAACTCGCGCGCATCGCCGATTTTCTGCCCCGACTTCACGCGATCCGCGAGCACCACGGCAAGTTGCGCGTCGCGATACCAGCGCACAAGCCGGTTCGTGCCCGCATCGATGCGACGCTCGTGGATTTTCCGATGTTTCTTGATATCCGAGACTTCCATCTCGACCGCACGAGCCGTGGCCTCGTCGTCGATCTTGACCTCGACGGCGGGCTTTCCTTCGTCCTCGCTGTCGTCAATCCACTTGTTGCTGGGCAAGAATTCGTACAGCCCCTGCTTGCCGCGGATCAGCAGCCCGAACATCTTGACCAGGAACACGAAATCGCGCTCCTTGATAACCGGCACGGCCGGGTCCGCATGCGCACCGATCCGGCGCAGAAACAGCAACGACGAGCGCAGCGGCGTCACTCGCCGCTCAGTCATGAAATCGACCGAGATCATCAGCCGCGCGAGCGCATAGAGCGCATCGTCGCTGGAATAATCGAGAAACGGGTACTCGCGCTTGGCATGTTGGATCATGCCTCGCAGTTGCACTTCCGTGATGTCCTCAAACTTGCTGAGTGGCGTTGCCATGTCGTCGTGAAGTGTCAGAAAACGGTTTTGTTTTTCTATTCTACCCGAACACTATTACAAGTTGTGTTTTTTATGGTAGCGGCTGTAAATCCTCATTTGCTGCCAGGATGCGTTGGATTTGGGATTCTGTGTGCGCCCACGCACCATCAAAAGATTTCCCATCTGCTATAGCGAAGTCAAATATACGTCTGAGGTTTCGTGCGGTTTCGGGATATTTCCAGTCGGGAAGGCCCATCGGCACGTGGATTCGCCTGGCGAGGGAGTAGAACGGCCCCCACTCCCATTCCAGCTCTGCCGTCACGGGAACCAGGGTAGGATCGATGTAGAGCACGTCAGCGACGCCCGACATGTCGGCGCCCTAGCAGATCACGCCCCGCGCGGCCCGAACCACCTGCGTGCGATCGACCAGTTCACGCCAGCGGCGACGCTCAGAGTCGTGCAACGCGTCGCCCAGCGCGCGCAATGCAAAGACCCCCGGCCGATTGGCAATGTTCGTCGCCGCATCCAGGTTTCGATATCGGAGAAACGCCGCAAGTACCGCTGCCTGCGAGCGCAGCACATGGAGCGCCCCACCATCGAGACGCACGAGGGCAGAGAACGGCAAGCCCGGCGCCTTCCGGTCGGCCGCATACAGCTCCACATCAATCAGCTCCAGCATCTCGACGGCCTTGCCAAAGAGATAGCCCAGGCCGAAGCCACGGCAGCGCAGCGGATCGGTGTCACGGATCGGCGTAAAGGAGCCGGGGGATGATCGGCGTAATGGCGCCAGTAGAACTGGGGGTAAAGCGCGGGTT
>JAYFRU010000251.1:0-5349 GCA_040946965.1 Burkholderia sp.
CCTGCCAACCACATCCGGCCTGCACGTACGCGCTGCTTCGTTGCCTCGTCCATTGCCATGTCAAGTCCTCATCAAGCGGGTGATGAGATCTATAACGCACGACGGCCGTTTCCGTCGTCATGATTTACGAATTACTCAATAAAATGCGCCCATGAGCAAATCCCGACATGTCTCCGAGACCCCCGCCACGCAATGGTTGCGCCGCCACGGCGTGGCCTTCGGCGAACACACCTACGACTACGTCGAGCACGGCGGCACCGGCGAATCGGCGCGCCAGCTCGGCGTGGACGAGCATGCGGTGGTCAAGACCCTGGTGATGGAGGACGATCAGGCCAGGCCGCTGGTGATCCTGATGCACGGCGATCGCACCGTCTCCACCAAGAACCTGGCGCGGCAGATCGGCGCCAAGCACGTCGAGCCCTGCAAGCCCGAGGTCGCGAACCGTCATTCGGGCTACCTGGTGGGCGGCACCTCGCCGTTCGGCACCAAGAAGGCGATGCCCGTCTATGTCGAGTCGAGCGTGCTCGAACTGCCCTCGATCCTCATCAACGGCGGCAAGCGCGGCTACCGCCGGCGGTGCTGACCGACGTGCTGGGCGCGAAACCGGTGCAGTGCGCCAGCGTCGATTGAGGGTTGCACCCGGAACCGGGGCCGGCCCGCTTCGGTAGAATGGGCGCCGCGCGGCGCCGGGCTGGCCCGGCGGCAGCGCCCCGTTCACCTCTTCGTCGAAACAATCGAACTTCCCCATGCAGATTCTGATCGCTACCGTCGCTGCCTACCTGATCGGCTCGGTGTCGTTCGCCGTGGTCGTCAGCGCCTTGATGGGCCTCGCCGATCCGCGCTCCTACGGCTCGAAGAACCCCGGCGCCACCAACGTGCTGCGCAGCGGCAACAGGAAGGCCGCGATCCTGACCTTGCTCGGCGACGCCTTCAAGGGCTGGCTGGCGGTCTGGCTGGTGCGGCACTTCGGGATCGGCGGCGAGATCGGCGTGGCACTGGCCGCGATCGCCGTGTTCCTCGGCCACCTCTACCCGATCTTCTTCCGCTTCCAGGGCGGCAAGGGCGTAGCCACGGCCGCCGGCGTGCTGCTGGCGATCTCGCCAGCACTCGGCATCGCCACCCTGCTGAGCTGGCTGGTGATCGCGTTCTGCTTCCGCTATTCCTCGTTCGCGGCCCTGGTGGCGGCCGTGTTCGCGCCGATCTTCGAAGTCTGGCTGTTCGGCACGCGCGACAATCCGGTCGCCTGGGCCGTGCTGGCCATGAGCCTGCTGCTGATCTGGCGCCACCGCGCCAATATCTCGAAGCTGCTGAAGGGGCAGGAAAGCCGGATCGGCGACAAGAAGAAGCCGGCCGAGGCACCTAGCGGCGACTGATGCCGTCGCGCCCATGAAAAACGGCGCGCGGCAGCGGGCCAAGCCCGTGCCGCGCGCCGTCGGTCTTGCCGGCGGACCGGATCCGATCAGTCGCGGAAGTTGTTGAAGTCGAGCGGCGTGTCGGCGACTTCCTTGCGCAGCAGCGCGATCACGCTCTGCAGGTCGTCGCGCTTGGTGCCCGACACGCGTACCGCGTCGCCCTGGATGCTGGCCTGCACCTTGATCTTGCTGTCCTTGACGGTGCGTACCACGCGCTTGGCCAGGTCGCCCGTCACGCCCTTCTTGATCGTGACGCCCTGCTTGAGCTTGTCGCCGCCGATCTTGTCGACCTTGCCGTAGTCGAGGAAACGCACGTCGACATTGCGCTTGGCCATCTTGCTGATCAGCACGTCCTTGACCTGGCCGAGCTTGAAATCGTCGTCGGCGAACAGGGTCAGCTCCTGTTCCTTGTGCTCGACGCGCGCGTCGGAGCCCTTGAAGTCGAAGCGTGTCGAAATTTCCTTGTTCGACTGCTCGACGGCATTCTTCACTTCGATCATGTTCGCTTCGGAAACCACATCGAACGATGGCATGCTGTTCTCCCTCTAAAACATGCGGACCGCGCGATGCGTGCGCGGCCACTCGCTATAATTGCGGACCAACCGCCATTTTACCGATGCCCCCGCGTTTTGCCCAAGGCCGCCGCTCCCGCCGGCGCGACCCGCGAACGCCGCGCCTCCTGCCGCCGATGTCCGATTCCGCCCCCGCCGCCGTTCCGCCGTTCCCGTCCGCCCTCGCATCGGAGGCCGCCGGCGCGCCCGAGTTGCTGCCCGACTACCCGCTGCGCGAGCACAACAGCTTCGGCTTCGCGGTGCGCGCGCGCTGGGCGGCGCGCGTCGACACGCCGGCCGGCTTCGCCGCCGCGGCGCGCGACCCGCGCGCGGCCGGCCTGCCGGTGCTGGTGCTCGGCGGGGGCAGCAACGTGGTGTTCACGGGCGATGTCGACGCGCTGGTGCTGATCAATGCCGTGCGCGGCCGCGCGCTGCTGCGCGAGGACGACGAGGCCTGGTACGTGGAGGCCGGTGGCGGCGAGACCTGGCACGAGTTCGTGGCCTGGACCCTGGCGGCCGGCATGCCGGGGCTCGAGAATCTCGCGCTGATCCCGGGCACGGTGGGCGCCGCGCCGATCCAGAACATCGGCGCCTACGGCATCGAGATGCGCGAACGCTTCGCATCCCTGAAGGCGGTCGAGCTGGCCACCGGCAAGCTCGTCGAGTTCGATGCCCAGGCCTGCGCCTTCGGCTATCGCGACAGCGTGTTCAAGCAGGCCGCGCGCGAGCGCTTCGCGATCGTCTCGGTTACGTTCCGGCTGCCCAGGCAGTGGGCGCCGCGCTGCAACTACGCCGATGTCTCGCGCGAATTCGCCGCGCGCGGGATCGCGCCGGCCGCAGTCACGCCGCGCGACGTGTTCGACGCGGTGGTGGCGATCCGGCGCGCCAAGCTGCCGGACCCGGCCGTGCTCGGCAATGCCGGCAGCTTCTTCAAGAATCCCGTGATCGGGACCGAGCAGTTCGCCGCGCTCCGGCAGCGCGAACCGGAGCTGGTCTCGTATCCGCAGCCGGACGGGCGCGTCAAGCTGGCGGCCGGCTGGTTGATCGACCGCCGCGGCTGGAAGGGCCGCTCGCTCGGTGCGGCGGCCGTCCACGATCGCCAGGCGCTGGTGCTGGTCAATCGCGGCGGCGCCACCGGCGCCGAGATCCTGGCGCTGGCGCGCGCGATCCAGGCCGACGTGCACGCGCGCTTCGGCGTCGAGCTCGAGGCCGAGCCGGTCGCGATCTGAGTTGCGCGTGCCGATCGCGTGAAGCGCGCGGCGGCGCCGGCGATTCGCCACGCAATGCACATGAAAAAGCCCCGCATCGCGGGGCTTTTGCGTTCCGGGCCGGCCGGGGCTGGCTCAGTGGTTGAGCTTGCCGAGCAGCAGGAATTCCATCAGCGCCTTCTGCACGTGCAAGCGGTTCTCCGCCTCGTCCCAGACCACGCTCTGCGGGCCGTCGATCACGCCGGCCGAGACTTCCTCGCCGCGGTGGGCGGGCAAGCAGTGCATGAACAGCGCGTCGGGATTGGCGAAGCCCATCATCTCCTCGTCCACGCACCAGTCAGCGAAGGCCTGCTTGCGCACCTCGTTCTCGGCCTCGAAGCCCATGCTGGTCCACACGTCGGTGGTGACCAGGTCGGCACCGCAGCAGGCTTCGTTCGGATCCGCGCAGACTTCGTAGGCCGAGGCGCTGTCCGCATCGACCAGCTTTATGTCGAGCGCATAGCCGGGCGGCGTCGACAGATGCAGCTTGAAGCCGAGGATCTTGGCCGCCTCGATCCAGGTGTAGAACATGTTGTTCGCATCGCCCACCCAGGCCACGGTCTTGCCGCGGATCGGGCCGCGATGCTCGTGGTAGGTGAAGATGTCGGCCAGCACCTGGCAGGGATGGTATTCGTTGGTCAGGCCGTTGATCACCGGCACGCGCGAATTGTCGGCGAAGCGCTGGATGATGTCCTGCTCGAAGGTGCGGATCATGATGATGTCGACCATCCGCGAGATCACCTGCGCCGAATCCTCGACCGGCTCGCCGCGCCCGAGCTGCGTGTCGCGCGTGCTCATGAACACCGCGTGGCCGCCGAGCTGGAAGATGCCGGCCTCGAACGAGAGCCGCGTGCGCGTCGAGTTCTTCTCGAAGATCATCGCCAGCGTGCGGTCGTGCAGCGGGTGATAGGTCTCGTAGTTCTTGAATTTGCGCTTCAGGATACCCGTGCGTTCGAGCACGTACTCGTAGTCTTCCAGCGAGAAATCCTTGAACTGCAGGTAGTGACGAATGGTTTTGGCGGTCATGAAACGAAACGCGGCGGACACCGTCGGGAGGTGGTAATCCAGGCCAGCATAAAGTATTTTCCGGGCTTTGACGAGCCGCGCCGACGGGGCCGGATGCACCCGCACGCGGCGCTGCGCGGGCGGCGCCCAGGCTCCGGAGCGTGCCTCGCAGGGGCGCCCGGCCGGGCGAAATATGGCGGAAAGCGGGACGGGAAGGCTTGCTCGTGGCGCCGCTGGATGCGGCGCTGCGGTATAATTCTGCGGTTTTCCGAAGTCCGGCGGATCACGCTGCCGGGTACGGGCGGCGCCCGCGCGCAAGCGTGTGGAGGCGTGCGCCGGCGCGTTCGCGGCGATCATCGAGCGGGCGGCGTGGGCGGTACGACATTCCGCAGCCGGCATGCGCGGCCGAGCCACGTTTCCGCTGCGGCAGCGTCCGGCCGTCGGCCCATCCCCCGGGACCCTTCATGGCAGAAACACCCCCGACCGAATTCTTCATTCAAGGCATCACGAAAGAAGGGAAGACGTTTCGCCCCAGCGACTGGTCGGAACGGCTTGCCGGCGTGATGGCCCAGTTCGGACCAGGCGCCAGCGGGCGCAATGCCTATATGAAGTACTCGCTGTACGTGCGCCCGACCATCGTCGGCGGCGTCAAATGCGTGATCGTCGATGCGCGTCTGCGCGAGCTCGAACCGATGGCCTTCGATTTCGTGATGAATTTCGCGCGCGACAACGAACTGGTCGTCACCGAGGCCTGCGAGCTGCGCCTCGGCAAGCACGACAAGGCCTGAGCGCCGACGGCGCGATCCCGCTCTGCCTGCCTCGCCCGATTCGGCGCGGCGCTTCTCTTTCCCGGCTTTCCTGATCCGATTCTCGGCGACATGTGTTGTCGGCCGCAGGCTCCGGCATCGCGCCCGATTGGCACCGACGGCGACGCAAACGCCGTAAACGACAAAAAACGGGTATTCGGATTAGCTGGCTGAAAGAAGGGCTCGCCTAACGCGCGAGCCCTTCTTCTTTCTTCGGGCTATCCGGTTAAAAGTATGTAGCATCTAATGCTTGATAAGTGTTCACGAAAAACTAGTTTGAAATTTGGTTCCATAGCCAGCCAGTAGATCGGCCAGTTCAGCGTCGATG
>JAYFRU010000252.1:0-5330 GCA_040946965.1 Burkholderia sp.
CTCAAACTCGGCTGCTGCTTGATCTGCTGGAACACCTTGCAGCGAACTCAGAAGTCTTTATGAAACCGTCTCTAAGCTGGCCAACCATGCGGCCAAGAAATCATTGGGTGGGCAGGCGGCCGGCGTGTGTGACCTCAGTGTGCTATCCGCTGCGCAGCGTGAGCAGCTGGTCGATCCGATCGACGTCGAGGAGGTTTGGGGTGTGGGCCGGCGGGTGGGGGCGCAGCTGCGCGCCATGCGGATCGGCACCGTTGGTCAGCTCAGGCGCGCGCCTGCTGATCTTATTCGTCGGCGTTTCTCAGTGATCCTCGAACGTACGGTGCGCGAACTCAACGGCGAGGCCTGCCTGGACCTGGACGATATCGCCGCTCGCCAACAGATCGTGTGTTCGCGCAGCTTCGGCACCGAGGTGAGACAGGTTGAAGGGCTGGCGGACGCGATGACGGAATTCGTTGCCAAGGCGGCCGAACGGCTGCGTGGCCAGCAGCTGCTCGCCGCGCAGTTGCAAGTGTTCATCCGGACGAATCCGTTTCGCACGCAGCAACGGCAATACAGCAATTCCCTGGTGATTCCGCTCGTCATGCCGACCGATGACACGATCACGTTGCTGAAGGTGGCGATCCTCGGGTTACGCCATATTTTCCGCCCCGGCTATCGATACGCGAAAGCTGGCGTGATGCTGTTCGATCTCGTTCGGGAGGGACGACAGCAAGGTGATTTCTTTGCTGATGCGAACGAGAGCCGGCATCGCCTGATGGCGATTGTCGATGATATCAATGCACGCTTCGGTAGCGGCGCGGTGCAGATTGGCCGAACGCAGTCGCGGCAGGCCTGGGAAATGAAACAGATGCATCGTACCCCGGCTTACACCACGGACTGGGCGTCGCTGCCGATCGCCAGCGCGAGAATGTAGTCTCAATCAACCCGCGATTTGAGCGGTAATGGAGGAACAACATGGAAGCACTGTTTGCGGCGGAGGCGGTCGTCAAGGACGTGATACCAAACGTGGTGTCGCGTTATCGATCTCACGGAATTTTGACTTGAGCCTTGCTTCACCGCATGGAGGCCGAAGTCATCGCGGAAGTCGTTTCGACTGGCAGGCATAACCGGCGCATTGTTGACATGCTGCGCGCGCCGGAAGCAATCGGCTATCCCCAGGACGACCGTCACGCCTCGTTCGAAGGCCATGGTTTTGTGCCCATTATATTTGGCGCGATCAACGAGGCCTGGCGCCGGGTGAATTGACAACGGAGGTGGGCATGCACATCAGTTCCGAAATGGAAGCGGCTCGCGCGGAGCTGCGCGCACGTCGCAAGCACTTCTACCAAGCCTATGCGACACTCCAGGCGCTGACCCGGAGCAAGAGCGAGTCAGACACCGGCGCTGGATTTAAGCCGGACGTCGAGACACAGCGAGCCATTGATGAGCACCGCATTCTCACCACCGAGTGGATCGAGCACGCCGCGAATGTTGTCGAGCGCTTCAATGCCAAGCCAGGAACGGAAATCTTCCGCTACCTGATCGAGCGGGATCCGATACTTGAATCCGCGCTCGGCGCATCACCTATCCAGCTTGCGATTAAGAGCGGAACATTGCGCAGGCCCGTCATGGTGACGACGGATGATGGGCGGGAGTTGGAATGGGTCGGCTTGTTTCTCGCCAGCGGCCAGTATGTGGGTTTGGAGAACCACGACGCGCCAGAGCTGCGTTCGCCGCGTGAGCGCGAGCTCGAAGAGCAGGGCTACTTGATCATCGGGGACTGCGAGGTCAGGCTGATCAAGGATGGCGAATTGATCGATGGCACGCAGACCCGCGATGGGTTATTCTTTCCGATCGACGGCCCTCTCGCGTTCCTGAATCGTTATCGACCAACGGGAGAGTGAATGCGGCGTTGTGAAGCTGATAACTGGGGAAAGCTAGTAGGGAGTAGACAATGGCTGCGTCCATGATCTCGATTTCGTTGCCACTAGAAACCTATGTCGCAACGGTCATTCGCGTGCAATTTCGCTGGGAACACGATGGTGGATTCGCCTGCATTCCATCAAGTGATATGACTAAAGACGATCAAGCGGTATCTGAGCGTTTTCTCGCCGGGATTTCGCAGAGTCGTCTCGAAATTCAAGGGCCATCAACATCCATCGTAATTGGGCAGCTGCTGTCGTTTATGTCCGACTTTGTTAAGATCAAAGACTTCGAGCTTTTCCGGAGAGATGTCGATAGGTTTGGGACTCCCGAAGAGGCATCGATTTGGTACTCGTTGAGCTCGATAGCGCGTGATGCTGTCCATGCTGAAGCAGGGAAGGTAGGGCGGGCAGCACAAAATGGATGGGAAAAATACATACAGATCACGCGAGCAGACTGAAAAATGCGGCGCCGAGACACGCTGCGCCACCGAAGAAGCCGACTCTCTTCGCAATCGGGATGTGGTGCGATCGTCCGTGCCATGTTGCTGGATACGATCACCGAGTAACCTGGGGAATATGAAAACATTGATTTTTGCGCTACGCTATTGTTGGCTCAGGCTGTTAATTGGACTCGGAATGCTCGTCGGTGCCGCTGGTTTTTATCTGTCCTATGTTCAGACACCTTCGAACTTGCCATTCGTATCCCTGGCAGATATGGCCTATCCTGGGTTCCCCATCGTGGCTAGTGCTGCTGGTCTGTGTTGCATTGCATCGGCATGGCTGCGAGGCGAGAAAATGAGCCGACTCATTATTCCTGAATCGATCGTAAAAGAATGACGAATACAAAAAGTTACCCGGAACTCCTCGCCGAGCGCGCCGCGCTCGAGGAAAAAATCGCTCGTGCGCGCAGTGATGAGCGTGGAGCCGCTATCGAAACGGTGAAGCAGCTGATGCGTGACTTCAACATCAGCGTCAACGAGCTCGGAGGACGTCGCGGCCCGAAGCCGGCAGGGCGGCAGCCGGCGAAATATCAAGATCCGGAGAGCGGCAAGACCTGGAGCGGGCGCGGCAAGGCGCCGGCCTGGATCGCCGGGAAGGACCGGAGCGCATTCGAGATCTAATTCGGTGCGCCCCGCCGGCCGCCGCCTACTTGCGCGCCGGCTGATGGTTGAAGGACCTACCCTCGCGCAAGCGCTCGAGGCGCTCGAGAGCTTGCTGGATCACTGACAGCGGGGTGGTGCGCAACTGGCTATCGTGCCACGCGATCAGCGAAGCGACGAGTTCGTCTATCTGGGTGTCGAGGATCCATACCTCGCTGGTCTTCCCGGCCTCGAGGGACGCGTAGATCCCGAGCTCTGCCGCGACGAGTACCTCGGTGCGGATCTCATGTCGACGGGCTTCGTCGATGAAACCCGTTAACACCACCAGCTGCAGCAGTACGGCCAGGCCATGTGCGGAGCCTTGCCGCATCCGCAGTGCCTGGAAGGCTGCGTGGTATTGCAGTGAGAGCTCTTCGGCGTGCCGCGGCGGCAACGGTAGCAGTAATCTCCGTTGCAGGCGGGCGTGCGCCGAGGGGCGTGTGCGCTGAGCTGGATTTCCACGTTGTCGTGCCATGGGCCGTTCTCGGGGCCGATTGCTCAAGAAGGAGTCGCGCCGCTGCTGCGGCCGTTTGGCTGATCATCCACCAGGGTCATCTGCGCTGATAGCGTCGCATCCGAACGGCCCTCTCTCCGAGCCCCACGTTTGTCTCGGGCTAACGATACCGTGACCCTTTGCAGCCGGGATCGAAGTGCGTCGACGTCAGATGAGGACAGGGGCTCGATGCCGCTAGGGCATCGAGCCGCGAGACAAGCTCGTCGAGCACCGAAGGCGGGGTATCGCTGGTCGCTCGGGCTGTTGGTAGCGGGTGACTCTGCCGGTAGGCACGCAGCCAGCGCGCCAGGATCTGGCGTTCTTCCGAAGACAACGCAGCGATCAGTGCCGCCGGCACGTCCGCGTCGGATCGAAATGCGCCGATCACGACGTGCCGAGCTTGCCCACGCGTTCGTGATTTCGTCCGTTCGGCGTTCGCACCTGGTGATCCAACCCGCATCACCTTGATCAGCTTTCCCTGTTCCCGAATAAGCATCAGTAGACTGGATTTCGCGATGGCCGCAACAGGATACCTCAGCACGCGGCCGCAGATTGCAAAGCCTCGTTAGAGATTCGCTATGCGAATATTTGAGTTGATGATCGGATGCCGGGACCGAGCCGACCGCCCGTGTTAGATTCTCGGAAAATTGAACGAGATGAGAGAGGGCCGATGTCACAACGAGCCATGATCTGCGTCGGCGACACGACGACGCACGGCGGCCGCGTGCTCGAAGGAGACGCGATCGCGACCATCGAGGGCAAGCCCATCGCCGGGGTAGGGCACAAGGTCATGTGCCCCCAGTGCAAAGGGGTGTTCCCAATCCTCCCCGATTCCGGACGAGCGATTCCGCACCAGATCAACGGGCGCGAGACGGCTGTTGCCGGCATGAAAACCGCCTGCGGTGCAACGCTGATCGCTTCTCAGAATTCGATGTCGCTTGACGACGTCGGCGCCGGCGTCGCGTCGACCGGGTCGACGATTGTGACGACCGCCAACCAGGCGTTGGCACCTTCGCCAACACTTTGCCTGGAGTGCCTCAAAGCCGCGGCTGCGAATGCCGCGACGATGGTCGCGCGCGGGTGACGGCATGGTTCCCACTGCGATTCAGGCGTTCTTTGACACCCGGCAACAGCACCTCTCGACCACCGTGCGTCTCTATGCCCTGGTTGACGGCCTGCTCTATGCCGACCAGGCCGGTGTGCCACAGCGCTCGCAGGCATCGATAGCGCTCTTCGACCAGACGCCGGATGCGTCCTTGGCCGACGCCGGGCCCTGGCTATTCGACGACTATGAGCTCGCCGGTGGCGCGACGCGCGCGGGACTGGCTTCGCTGGCCGCCGGCGCCGGCGGCGTCTCGTGGCTGATCAGCGCTTACCGGATCGATGCGCTCGCCGACGAACTCCGGCG
Source organism: Burkholderia sp. (assembly GCA_040946965.1). GTDB lineage: Bacteria > Pseudomonadota > Gammaproteobacteria > Burkholderiales > Burkholderiaceae > Burkholderia. Next base: position 4,945 of record JAYFRU010000252.1, read on the forward strand.
GCGCCTCGACGCGCGACTTCCGGATGGGCGGACGGCCCTGCTCCGGTTCTACGATGCGCGGATCATGCCGGACATCGCCGCGATGATGGAATTCTCACAGCGCATGCAGTTCTTCGTCGTGGTGTTTGACTGGCTCGTCGAGCGTGACGGGCGATTGACGGGAGTTCACCCCCATGCTTGAACTGACGAACGAACAGATCGCGGAACTGGCCCGCATCGACGCGCGGGGCTATGTCGACGGGATCCGCGCGGACCTGGTCGCGGAAACGCCGGCGCTGGCCAGCGACACGAGTTTGCCGACTCGGCTCTGGGCGTTGTTGCATAAATCAGCCGCGGCACGGTGACGTTTACGCGCAACGGTCCGGGGTGAAGCCCCTGTTAACAAT
>JAYFRU010000253.1:0-5297 GCA_040946965.1 Burkholderia sp.
ACTGAACCGCCGTATGCGGAACCGCACGTACGGTGGTGTGAGAGGGCTGAGGGGGTAACCCCTCACCCTACTCGATCGAGCCGGCGCGCCGAGGGCGCCATGTTGCCGCAGGCGCGTGTTCGCCGGGATCAGGGAACCGGGCCCTCGCCAGACGATTTCCCGATAGATTCACTCAACTATCCAGGCTCGGATTCCACCGACGAAATCGTTTGTGCGTCTGAAATCCTTCCGTTTTATGACATTTCATCTAAGCTGCTTGAGTGCCGTCGCCGGCCCGAGTGCGGCTGAACAATCGGCGCCGACATGCACATTTGCGATGCGCCAGCAGAGGGGACCAGACAGGGCCGCAAGCCGTCGCCGCAAGCCGGCAACCCGTCGAAAGCCTTGTCCGACCGGGGTCGCAGGGCCGTCGAGGCGGACCCGGCGCGCGTTCGCGCCAGCTTTCGGTCTGTCATGTTAATGTCACACAATATTCATCAATTGTCACATTATTGCCATGGACACCCCCTAACCTTCGCGGTGCCGTAGTCATCCGCTTACACACTGGAGGTCTCATGAAATTGATGCAAACCGCGTTTGCTGGTCTGGCCGGCGCGCTTTTCGCTGTCGCCGCTCACGCAGCCGACGTCACCGGCGCGGGCAGCACCTTCGCAGCCCCGATCTACTCGAAGTGGGCCGCTGAATACCAGCAAACCGGTGGCGCGAAGATCAACTATCAGGGCATCGGTTCGTCCGGCGGTCTGAAGCAGATCGACGCCAAGACGGTTGACTTCGCTGGCTCGGACGCGCCGCTGAAGGACGACGAACTCACCCAGAAGGGCCTGTTCCAGTTCCCGACGGTGGTGGGCGGCATCGTCCCCGTGGTGAACGTCCCGGGCATCAAGGCCGGTGAAATCACACTGTCGGGCGAAGTGCTCGGCGACATCTACCTGGGCAAGGTCAAGAAGTGGAACGACCCGGCGATCGCCACGCTGAACCCGAAGGCGAAGCTGCCGGACCTGGATATCGCCGTGGTCCGCCGCGCTGACGGTTCGGGCACCTCGTTCATCTGGACGAACTACCTCTCGAAGGTCAACGACGAGTGGAAGACCAAGGTTGGCGAAGGCACCACAGTCAACTGGCCGACGGGCACGGGCGGCAAGGGCAACGACGGCGTCGCCGCCTTCGTGCAGCGCCTGCCGGGCGCGATCGGCTATGTCGAATCGGCCTACGCGAAGAAGAACTCGATGATCTACGTCGACCTGAAGAACGCCTCGGGCGCCGTGGTCACGCCGGACGCCAAGACCTTCGCGGCAGCCGCTGCCGGCGCGAACTGGTCGAAGTCGTTCTACCAGATCCTGACGAACGAGCAAGGCAAGGACGCATGGCCGATCGTCGGCGCGACCTTCGTGCTGCTGCACACCAAGCAGGACAAGCCGGTGCAGGGCGCCGAAACGCTCAAGTTCTTCGACTGGGCCTTCAAGAACGGTGGCAAGGCCGCGACGGACCTGGACTACATCTCGCTGCCGGCGTCGGTCACGGCCGAGATCCGCAAGCAGTGGAAGACCAAGGTGACGGACGCGTCGGGCAAGCCGGTCGCGGAATAAGCCTCGGGCTGTGTACGTAGCACGCAAGCAAGTCGTGGTCGCGTCGTCCGGCATGTGCCAGGCGACGCGTGCGGTACCGGCGAGCGGCCCGTGGCCCCCGCCATCGAGCCTTCAGGCGCCCATGTCCGACCTTCCTCTCACGTCACGCCCCGCCGGCCAGATGCGCGCGCCCGGCCGGCTCGGCGACGTCATCTTCGGCGGCCTCACCCGCGTTGCCGCAGTGGTGACCCTGCTGGTGCTCGGCGGCATCATCGTCTCGCTGATCGTCGCCTCGCTGCCGACCATCGAGAAGTTTGGCCTTGGTTTCCTCTGGCGGTCCGAATGGGACCCCAACGCCGATGTCTACGGCGCGCTGGTGCCCATCTACGGCACCATCGCCACCTCGCTGATCGCGCTGATCATCGCCGTGCCGGTCAGCTTCGGCATCGCCCTGTTCCTGACCGAGCTGTCGCCCGTGTGCCTGCGACGCCCGCTCGGCATCGCCATCGAGCTGCTCGCCGCGATCCCCTCGGTCGTCTATGGCATGTGGGGCCTGCTGGTGTTCGCCCCGATCTTCGCGGCCTGGTTCCAGAAACCGCTCGGCCAGATCCTCGGCCCGGTGCCCTTCATCGGCGCGCTGTTCCAGGGCCCGCCGATCGGCATCGGCCTGCTCTGCGCGGGCGTGATCCTGGCGATCATGATCATCCCGTACATCGCCTCGGTGATGCGCGACGTGTTCGAGGTCACGCCGGTGCTGCTGAAGGAATCGGCCTACGGCATCGGCTGCACGACCTGGGAAGTGATGTGGAAGATCGTGCTGCCCTATACCAAGAGCGGCGTGATCGGCGGCGTGATGCTCGGCCTGGGCCGCGCGCTCGGCGAGACCATGGCCGTCACCTTCGTGATCGGCAACACCAACCTGCTCGACAACATCTCGCTGTTCTCGCCCGGCAACAGCATCACCTCGGCGCTCGCCAACGAATTCGCGGAAGCGGCGCCGGGCCTGCACACCTCGGCGCTGATGGAACTCGGCCTGATCCTGTTCGTGATCACCTTCATCGTGCTGACGATCTCAAAACTGATGCTGCTGCGCCTCCAGAAGGAAGAAGGCAAGAAATGAGCGAACGCGTCCTGAACATGCCGGGCGGTCAGTCCGGCGCCGCGCTCGAAGCGATGCGCTCGCGCCTGCAGGCGCGCCGCAAGCGCACAAACGCGCTCGCGCTGACCCTCTCGTTGGCCGCGATGGCCTTCGGCCTGATCTGGCTCGTCTGGATCCTCTACACCACGCTGCGCCTGGGCATCGGCGGCCTGTCGGTCGAGCTGTTTACGCAGTCGACGCCGGCGCCGGACAGCGACGGCGGCGGTCTGGCCAACGCGATCGTCGGCAGCCTAATGCTGGTTGCGCTCGGCACCCTGGTCGGCACGCCGGTGGGCGTGCTGGCGGGCGTCTACCTGGCCGAATACGGCCAGAAGAACTGGCTCGCGAGCCTGATGCGCTGCATCAACGACATCCTGTTGTCGGCGCCCTCGATCGTGGTCGGCCTGTTCGTCTACGCGGTGGTGGTGGCACCCTCGGGCCGCTTCTCGGGCTGGGCCGGCGTGATCTCGCTGGCGCTGCTGCAGGTGCCGATCGTGATCCGCACCACCGAGAACATGCTGAACCTGGTGCCCAACGCGCTGCGCGAGGCCTCGTTCGCGCTCGGCACGCCGAAGTGGCGCATGATCATGAAGATCACGCTGCGTGCCTCGATCGGTGGCATCGTCACGGGCGTGCTGCTGGCGGTGGCACGGATCGCCGGCGAGACGGCGCCGCTGTTGTTCACGGCGCTGTCGAACCAGTTCTTCTCGCTGGACATGTCCAAGCCGATCGCCAACCTGCCCGTCACGATCTACAAGTTTGCGATGAGCCCGTTCGCGCAGTGGCAATCGCTCGCCTGGGCGGGCGTCTTCCTGATCACGCTGGGAGTGCTGGGACTGAACATCCTGGCGCGCTTGATCTTCTCGAAACAGTAACGGCGGAGCAATCCGATGAACATGGCAGAAAGCCACCTCAATCCGATCGAACACGGCAGCGCGCCCGCCGGCGGCAATGCGGCTAACGGCCAGCGCCCGCTCGACGCGAAGATCGAAGTCAACAACCTGAATTTCTTCTACAACAAGTTCCACGCGCTGAAGAACGTCAACATGCGCATTCCCGAAGGCAAGGTGACTGCCTTCATCGGCCCGTCGGGCTGCGGGAAGTCGACGCTGCTGCGTACCTTCAACAAGATGTACGCGCTCTATCCGGAGCAGCGTGCCGAAGGCGCGATCATGATGGACGGCGAGAACCTGCTGGAGTCCAAGCAGGACATCTCGCTGCTGCGCGCGCGCATCGGCATGGTGTTCCAGAAGCCGACCCCGTTCCCGATGTCGATCTATGACAACATCGCGTTCGGCGTGAAGATGTTCGAGAAGCTCACGCGCTCGGAAATGGACGATCGCGTCGAGTGGGCCCTGACCAAGGCCGCGCTGTGGAACGAGGTGAAGGACAAGCTGAGCCAGAGCGGCTACGGCCTGTCGGGCGGCCAGCAGCAGCGTCTCTGTATCGCGCGCGGCATCGCCATTCGCCCGGAAGTGCTGCTGCTCGACGAGCCGTGCTCGGCGCTCGACCCGATCTCCACCGGCCGCATCGAGGAGCTGATCGCCGAGCTCAAGAGCGACTATACGGTGGTGATCGTCACGCACAACATGCAGCAGGCCGCGCGCTGCTCGGATTACACCGCCTACATGTACCTGGGCGAGCTGATCGAGTTCGGCGATACCGAGAAGATCTTCATCAAGCCGGCTCGCAAGGAAACGGAAGACTACATCACCGGCCGTTTCGGTTGATGAGGGAGCAATGACAATGACCGACAAGCATCTGTCGAGCCAGTTCGACGCCGACCTGAACGCGGTGTCGTCCGAGGTTCTGGAAATGGGCGGCCTCGTCGAGGCCCAGATCACCGAGGCGATCCACGCGCTCAACGAGTTCGACCGCGAGGCGGCTGAGCGCGTGATCGCCAACGAGGATCGCCTGAACCTGATGGAAGTCGAGATCGACGAGGAGTGCGGCAACATCATCGCGCGCCGCCAGCCTGCCGCGCGCGACCTGCGCCTGCTGATGTCGATCTCCAAGACCATCACCAATCTCGAACGCGCCGGCGACGAGGCCGAGAAGATCGCCAAGCGCGTGCGGCGCCTGGCCGACGAGCCGATCGCCCGCAGCGTGAACATCGCCGAGATCAAGGTGTCGGGCGAGATGGCCGTGACCATCCTGCGCCGCGCGCTCGACGCGTTCGCGCGCCTGGACACGGTGGCTGCCGCCCAGATCGTCAAGGACGACAAGGAAATCGACCTGGAATTCCGCGCATTCGTGCGCAAGCTGGTTTCCTACATGCAGGAAGACCCGCGCACCATCTCGGTCGGTCTCGACTTCCTGTTCATCGCCAAGGCGATCGAGCGGGTCGGCGACCACGCCAAGAACATCGCGGAATTCATCATCTACATCGTGAAGGGCACCGACGTGCGGCACCAGCCGCGCGACCTGCTCGATCGCGAAGCCAATAGTTATTGAGTAATTCGTAAATCATGACAACGGAAACGGCCGTCGTGCGTTATAGATCTCATCACCGGCTTGGGGCGGAATCGAGGCACTGCGCGCGGTGCCGGGCCGTGGCCGTCCATCAAAGCTCGACCCGGAACAGCTTGCCGGGC
>JAYFRU010000254.1:0-5277 GCA_040946965.1 Burkholderia sp.
CCGTTGTCCCGTGAGGGTCCACCTTCCTTCTTTGCTCCCACCATTCACGGGTGGGAGGCGTTCATATCATTTCTCCACCTGCAGCTCGGCCACCGTGCTGCCGCAGCTGATGCGCAAGATGGAGGACTACGGCGCGCCCAAGAGCATCACCACCTTCGTGGTGCCGACCGGCTATACCTTCAATCTCGACGGCGCCTCGATCTATCTCGGCATCGGCACGCTGTTCGTCGCGCAGCTGTACGGCATCCATCTCGGCTGGCAGGAGCAACTGGTCCTGACGCTGACCATGGTGGTCACCTCGAAGGGCGCGGCGGGCGTGCCCGGCTTCATGTTCGTGATCCTGTTGGCCACGCTGGCCAGCGCGGGGCTGCCGCTCGAGGGGCTGGCCATGATCGCCGGGGTGGATCGCGTGATGGACATGGGGCGCACCGCGCTGAATGTGGTCGGCAATGCGCTGGCGCCGATGGTGATCGCCAGGTGGGAAGGTCAGTATGACGAAGCGAAGGGCCGCGCCTATCTCGCCTCGCTGAAGCAATGAGGCCGGCCGTGCCGGCAGGAATCGATAACGACAGGAGCAACACCGATGAGCAGTGAAGCAGGCGTTTTTCTTCCCGACGCCCTGATGACGGAGATCAGGTCGCGTTTCCATCACGTCGATCGCGATATCGACGGCCGCGAGCGCCTGTTTTTCGACAACGCCGGCGGCTCGTTCCGCCTGAAGGCGGCGGTCGAGGCCTGGGCGCGCATGGACGCGCTGCCCGATTGTCCCGAGCACATCCATGCGCGCGCTGGACCTGCAGGCGATCCAGGCCTGCGGCGAGGCCGACGCGCGGATCATCCTGAACGCGAGCGAGGGCAGCCTCTATCCTTCCCTGACCGCCTCGGGCGCGATGTTCGAGATGGCGCGCGCGATCATGGAGAACGTGTCGGGCGGCAATGCCGTCACCACCATCCTCGAGCATCCGTCCTCGTACGACGCGATGGCGTACTACGCGCAACGCACCGGCAAGGCGTTGCGGCGCGCGCCGAGCAATCCGCGCACGGGCGGCGTCGACGTCGAGGCGATCGTCTCGCTGATCGATGCCGATACGGCGCCGCTCAGCGTGATGGCGGCCTCGAACATCTCGGGCGCGAAGTTCGAGCTGGCCGAGATCGTGGCGCGCGCGCCGTGAAGCCGGACCTGTTCATCCTGGTCGATGCGGTCCAGCATGCGCCGCATGGCGTGATCGACCTGCGGGACATACCCGTCGACGGCGTCAATTTCGCGCCCTACAAGTTCTTCGGCTGCTGCGGCTCGGGCATCTCCTGGCTGTCGCCGCGCGCGGCGGCACTGCCGCATCATCGGCTGGTGGCGCGCGACGAGCAGGTGTGGGAGCTCGGCAGCCCGGCGCCCGCGCAGTTCGCGGTGGTGACGGCGATCGTCGACTACGTGGCCTGGATCGGGCGGCAATTCGTCGATTCGAACGACCGGCGCGCGCTGTTCGTGGCCGGCATGGAACGCATCGAGGTGCACGAGCGCGCGCTGCTGGCGGCCCTGCTCGACGGCCGGGGCGGCCAACGCGGGCTGCGGGCGATCGACGGCGTCGAGGTGTATTGGGATCACGACGAACTGGCGCGGCGTGATCGTCTACGAGCGGGTGGCCACCAGCCTGTACTCGGGCCGCATGCTGAAGTCCTTCGGCCTGGCCGGCGCGGTGCGGATCTCGCCGCTGCATTGCCACACGCCCGAGGAGATCGAACGCTTCCTGGCCGTCACCGAGGAACTGGCCGCCGGCTGAGGCCGAGGCAGGCGCCGCGCCCGCAGTGCCTGCGCGCTGCGCGATCCCCCCGTTCAGCGCATTTCTTCAGATCTTTCTCGACTCCGCTTCCGACGCCCCGACCACCGCGACCGCCGCGCCATCGCGCTTTCGATAGCGCACCTGGCCTGGATAGCGAGCCGCCCCGCGCTCGATAAGCTTAGGCGCAATGCTTGGTTCGCGAGGCCCGGCGCCGGCCGTATCGTAATGACCAGAACATGGGGTCTGGGGTCGTGGCCCATCGGTGCCCTTGGCGCGCCGACGGTGGCCGATTCGTGATTTGGAAATGACATTTGATTGGTTCACTCCCGGTTGGGTTCGCTTGTACAGTGGGGTTGACGGCTATAGACGGCAGCCTGGCTGCCGGAACGCCGTTTCGCATTCCATAGCAAACGACCCGCTCAGGAGCGACCGACATGACATTCACAGTGGAAGAGCACGCCCAGGCGCTGGCCGCGCTGGCGCGCGCACGTGACCTGGCACGGGCCCAGGGGCTGTCCTACAGCGGCGGCGTGGCGCCGACCGATGCCTGGGCGCTAGCCCTGGCTGGCGACGCGCTGCTGATCGACGTGCGCAGCGGCGAGGAGCGCAAGTTCGTCGGGCAGGTGCCCGACACGCTGCACGTGGCCTGGGCCACCGGCACCAGCCTGACGCGCAACCCGCGCTTCGTGCGCGAGTTGGAGGCGAAAGCGGGCGGCAAGGACGCGGCGATCCTGCTGCTGTGCCGCAGCAGCAAGCGTTCGGCGCTGGCCGCAGACGCGGCGACCAAGGCCGGTTTCACGCAGGTCTACAACGTGCTCGAGGGTTTCGAAGGGGACCTGGACGCGGCGGGGCATCGGGGTGGCAGCAACGGCTGGCGCCATCATGGCCTGCCGTGGATCCAGGATTGAGGTTCAGGCAGAACGTTCGACGGGGATTCAAACGTGGCGGCATTCGACATCGAGGGCATCGTGCAGTCGCTGCACGCGGTTCGGCATGGCTGGCGCCAGCGCCAGCAGCGCCTGATCGAGCCGGGCGTGCGGCACCTGCCGTCCCGCGAGGCATTGCGGCAGATCGTCGAGAAACTGAAGGGCGTGCTGTTCCCGATGTGGCTCGGGCCGCCGGACCTGCGCCAGGAGAGCGAGGACCTGTACGTCGCGCACGCGCTCGACGCGGTGCTCAACGAACTGTTCGCGCAGGCGCGGCTGAAGTTGCGCTACGCCGCGCGCTATCGCGACGGCGGCGAGGCCACCGAGATCGCCGCGCGCCTGCCGGAGATCTGCGGGCTGCTCGACGAGGACGTGCTGGCGGCCTATCACGGCGATCCGGCCGTGGGCAGCGTCGACGAGGTGCTGCTCTGCTATCCCGGCATCCTCGCCATCATCCATTACCGGATCGCGCACGAGCTCTACCGGCTCGGCCTGCCGCTGCTGGCGCGCATGCTCGCCGAGCACGCGCATGCCGACACCGGCGTCGACATCCATCCGGGCACGCGCATCGGCGCGGGCTTCTTCATCGACCACGGCACCGGCGTGGTGATCGGCGAGACCGCCATCATCGGCGAGCGCGTGCGCATCTACCAGGCCGTCACGCTCGGCGCCAAGCGCTTTCCGCGCGATGCTGCGGGCCATCTCGAGAAGGGGCTGGCGCGGCATCTGATCGTCGAGGACGACGTGGTGATCTATGCCGGCGCCACGCTTCTCGGGGGCATCACGATCGGCTGCGACGCGGTGATCGGCGGCAATGTCTGGCTGCACGACGTGCCGCCCGGCAGCCATGTGACCCAGGCGGTGCCGTCCAGCGAGGTCTCGCAGCCGGCGGCGCAGGCCGCCGCGCGTTCTGCGGCCGGCAGCGCCGCGCTCGCCGCCGACGCCAAGGGGGTGATCGCATGACCCAGCTCGTACGCCAGTTCGGCATCACCGTGCGCAGCCTGCGCGAGACGCGCGCCTGGTCCCAGGAGCAGCTCGCCGAGCATGCCGGCCTGAACCGCTCCTATGTCGGCGAGGTCGAGCGCGGCGAGGTGATCGCCTCGCTGGTGACCGTCGAGAAGCTGGCCAAGGCCTTCGAGGTGCCGGTCGCCAGCCTGTTCAGGCCCGCCGCGACCGGTGCCGTCGCCACCTAAGGCGAGGCCGTCGCCATTCGAGACAGGGTCGTCGCCATCAGAGGCAAGGCCATCGCTATACAAGACAGCGCCGTCGCTATCCGACGCAAGACCGTCGTGATCCGGGGCGCGGCAATCCCTTCGCTCGCTTCGTCGCCGCGTGTCTCGCGCGCCCGGCTGACGTCTATAGCATGTTGAACGCTGGCGGGACCGGTCTCGATAATCAGCGGACTTCATAAGCTTTCCCGTTTTCTTCTAAACCGGAGTCCCGACATGTCGACCGCAGCAACCGGCCCGACCACACTGAGCGATCACGCCGCCCGCCAGCTAGCGAATGCCTCCAAGACCGTCCCGCAGCTTTCCACGATCACGCCGCGCTGGCTGACTCATCTGTTGCAATGGGTGCCGGTCGAGGCCGGCATCTATCGCCTGAACCAGGTGAAGGACCCGGAAGCGGTGCACGCCGCCTGCACCCAGCTGGAGGACGAACGCGTGCTGCCGAAGACCTTCGTGCCCTACGAAGAGCAGCCGCGCGAATACTTCCTGAACGCGGTCAGCACCGTGCTCGACGTGCATACGCGGATCTCCGATCTCTACAGCAGCCCGCACGACCAGATCAAGGAACAGCTGCGCCTGACCATCGAGACCATCAAGGAGCTGCAGGAAAGCCAGCTCATCAACAACCCCGACTACGGCCTGCTGGCCAACGTCAGCGACGAGCAGCGCCTGTTTCCGCTGACCGGCGCGCCCCAGCCCGACGATCTCGACGAGCTGCTGACCAAGGTCTGGAAGGAGCCGGCCTTCTTCCTCACGCATCCGCTGGCGATCGCCGCGTTCGGTCGCGAATGCACGCGCCGCGGCGTGCCGCCGCCCACCGTCAGCCTGTTCGGCTCGCAGTTCATCACCTGGCGCGGCATTCCGCTGATCCCCTCGGACAAGGTGCCGGTGGCCGACGGCAAGACCAAGATCCTGCTGCTGCGGGTGGGCGACAAGCGCCAGGGCGTGGTCGGTCTGTACCAGCCGGGCGTGGCCGGCGAACAGGGCCCGGGCTTGTCGGTGCGCTTCATGGGCATCAACGACCAGGCCATCGCGTCCTACCTGATTTCGCTGTACTGCTCACTCGCGGTCCATTCGCCGGACGCGCTGGCGGTTCTCGATGACGTGGAGATCGGCAAGTACCATGACTACCCCGACACCTACCGCTGATCTCGCTTCGCCGGGGGCGCGCGCGCCCGCCGGGCTGCCGGATCCGGCCACCCTGGCGCGGCTCGCGAATGTGTTTTTCGCGAGCCTGCCGGGGCAGGCGGCGGTCGGCGATGCGCCGGCGCCGGCCGTCGGCAGCGGGGCGGCGGGCCTGGTGCCGCAGGCCGTGCCGGCCGCCGCGCCCGCGCTGGCGGCCAA
>JAYFRU010000255.1:0-5262 GCA_040946965.1 Burkholderia sp.
CCTCAGTGCGCTGAAAATACCAGGTGTACCTCGCCGGCTTCTGCGCCGTAAGAGCGGGTTCGCTGAGCGCTTACGGTGATCCACCAGCGCTGGGCGCCGCCCCATTCCATCATCTGCGAGCCGGGCAAGTGCATGGGCTCGGTGATCGAGGGCAGGGACAGGCGCCAGAGCGCGTGGCCGGGCAGCATCGCGTTGAAGAACGGGTCGTTCTGCTCGCGCACGCCGTGCCAGAAGCGCTGCGCCTCGACCGCGTCGACCGCCTCGCCGCCCAGCGCGGCCTTGGCCGCCTTGACGGCCGCCTCGGCGCCCGACAGCCGCAGCACCAGGGTGCCGAAGCGCCAGGCGCTCGCGCTGATCGGGAACGGGTGGCCCGACCACTCGTTGAGCTTGCGCACCGCGTCGGTCGCGCTCATGTCGAACTTCAGCGTCAGCTCGGCGACCGGCACCGGCAGCACCTTCACCGACAGGTCCAGCATCAGCCCGAGCGTGCCCAGCGAGCCGGCCATCAGGCGCGCCACGTCGTAGCCGGCGACGTTCTTGACCACCTGGCCGCCGAAGCGCAGCACCTGGCCGCGCCCGTTCATCAGCGTGACGCCGAGCACGAAGTCCCGCACCGCGCCGGCGCTGGCGCGTCGCGGGCCCGACAGGCCGGCCGCGATGGCGCCGCCGAAGCTGGCGTTGCGGCCGAAGTGGGGCGGCTCGAAGGGCAGCATCTGGTTGCGCGAGGCCAGTTCGGCCTCGATGGTCGCGAGCGGCGTGCCGGCGCGCGCCGTGATCACGAGTTCGGCGGGGTCGTAGGAGACGATGCCGTGCCAGGCGCGCGTGTCGAGTATCTCGCCGTCGAGCGCCTGGCCGTACCAATCCTTGGTGCCGCCGCCGCGAATCCGCAGCGAGCGGCCCTGCGCGCCCGCGCTGCGGATGCGTTCGGTCCAGTGCGCGACGATCTCGTCCTGTTCCATCCGGTGTCGCCTCGTCCTGAAATTTCTTGTGCTTCGATTGTATCGGCGCTGTACGCAGCGACAGTCGGGCGATCCCTCTAGAAACAGCATGCGAAGGTAGAGGAGCCGGCCGGCGTTGGCCGCTGCTTGGGGGTGGGCGTGCCGCTCCGGGTGGCTACAGAGCGCCTAGCGGCCCGGCCCGGCGGTTCGCCCGCCGGGCGCTGTCGGGGTGGGCGGAGGCCCGGAACCCAGGCCAGGGAGTCCGGTTCGGCAGCGCGGCTCGGTGGCTCGGTGGCTCGGCCGCGCGGCTCAGAAGCGTGGCAGGTCGGGGCGCGGCAGCAGCCCGCCGCGCACGTGCATGCGGCCGTATTCGGCACAGCGCGCGCGGCTCGGGATGCCCTTGTCGGGATTGAGCAGGCTGGCCGGATCGAAGGCACGCTTGACGGCGAAGAACGCGTCGCGCTCCTCCGGCGAGAACTGCACGCACATCGAGTTCAGCTTCTCGACCCCGACGCCGTGCTCGCCCGTCACCGTGCCACCCAGCTCGACGCAGCTCTCGAGGATATCGGCGCCGAACAGCTCGGCGCGGTGCAGTTCGTCGGGATCGTTGGCGTTGAACAGGATCAGCGAATGCATGTTGCCGTCGCCGGCATGGAACACGTTGATGCAGCGCAGCCCGTATTGCGCCTCATCTGCTCGATGCGCGCCAGCAAGGGGCCGATCGCGCGGCGCGGCACCGTGCCGCCCATGCAGTAGTAAGTCGGGTGCGATCCGCCCGGCAGCCGGAAAGGCGTTCTTGCGGCCCGACCAGAACCGCAGCCGCTCGCTCTCCGAGCGCGATACCTGGATCCGCGTCGCGCCGCTGGCGCGCAGCACCGAGGTGACGCGCGCGATCTCCTCGGCCACCTCGTCGGGCGTGCCGTCCGATTCGCAGAGCAGGCTCGCGGCCGCGTCGAGGTCGTAGCCGGCCTGGGTGAAGGTATCGACGGCCCGGGTGGCCGGCTTGTCCATCATCTCAAGCCCGGCCGGCACGATGCCGGCCGCGATGGTCGCCGCCACCGCCTCGCCGCTCTTCACCACGTCGTCGAAGCTGGCCATCACGAGCTGGGCGGTCTGCGGCCTGGGGATCAGCTTCACGGTGATCTCGGTGACGATCGCGAACATGCCCTCGCTGCCGATCATCACGGCCAGCAGGTCGAGGCCGGGCGTGTCGAGCGCGAGCGAGCCGAACTCGACCACGTCGCCGTCGATCGTCACGGCGCGCACGCGCAGCACGTTGTGGACCGTCAGGCCGTACTTGAGGCAGTGCACGCCGCCGGAGTTCTCGGCGACGTTGCCGCCGATCGTGCAGGCTATCTGCGAGGACGGATCGGGCGCGTAGTAGAGCCCGTAGGGCGCCGCCGCCTCGGAGATGGCGATGTTGCGCACGCCGGGCTGGACCGTGGCGGTGCGCGCGTAGGAGTCGACCTCGACGATGCGCGTGAAGCGCGCCAGCGATACCACGATGCCGCTCTGGTTCGGCAGCGCGCCGCCCGACAGGCTGGTGCCGGCGCCGCGCGGCACGATCGGCACGTTCAGGCGGCGGCAGATCTGCACGATGCGCTGTACCTGCGATTCGGTCTCGGGCAGCGCCACCGCGAGCGGCAGGCGCCGGTAGGCGGCCAGCCCGTCGCATTCGTAGGCGGCCGTGTCCTGTCGCGGTACAGCAGGCAATGGCTCGGCAACACCGCCATCAGCGCCTGCACCACCTCGCGTTGGCGTTGCGCGCGCGTGGCGGCGTCGGCCATCGCGTTGCCGCCGGTCGTGTTCGTGGCGGCGCCGCTCAAGCCGCTCGCCTGGCCTTGGGCGATCGTGTTCATCTCGACTCCTGATCAGCGGATTCGCGCCTCATTCGTGCTCGAGGCTGAAGATCTTGCCGGGGTTCATCAGGTTGCGCGGGTCGAGCGCGAGCTTGATCGCGCGCATCGCGTCGATCGCCTCCTCGCCGTGCTCGGCGGCGAAGAAGCGCATCTTGTGCAGGCCCACGCCGTGCTCGCCGGTGCAGGTGCCGCCCATGCGCAGCGCGCGCTCGACGATGCGCTGGTTGATCCGCTCGGCTTCCTCCAGCTCCTCGGGCTTGTCCGGGTCGAGCAGGATCGCGACGTGGAAGTTGCCGTCGCCGACATGGCCGACGATCGGGCAGGGCAGGGTCGAGGCGCGCAGGTCGACCTCGGTTTCCTCGACGCAGGCGGCCAGTTGCGAGATCGGCACGCAGACGTCGGTGGTCACCGCGCGGCAGCCCGGTTTCAGCTGCAGCATGCCGCAGAAGGCGTTGTGCCGCGCCGACCACAGCCGCGTGCGGTCCTCGGGGCGGGTGGCCCATTCGAAGTCCCGGCCACCGTTGGCGGCGGCCAGTTCCTGCACGCGCTCGGCCTGCTCGCGCACGCCGGCCTCGGTGCCGTGGAACTCGAAGAGCAGCGTGGGCGCTGAAATTCGAATGGCGGTTGATGGCGCGGATGCTGAGCGCGTCGATGAATTCGACGCGCGCGATCGGCACGCCTGTCTGGATCGTTTCGACCACGCTGCGCACCGCGTCGCCCACCGAGGCGAAGGTGCAGATCGCGGCCGATACCGCCTCGGGCAGCGGATGCAGGCGCAGCGTGATCGAGGTGATCACGCCGAGCGTGCCTTCCGAGCCGACGAACAGGCGCGTCAGGTCGTAGCCGGCTGCGGACTTGCGGGCACGGCTGCCGGTCTTGACCAGGCGGCCGTCAGCGAGCACGGCGGTGAGTCCCAGCACGTTCTCGCGCATGGTGCCGTAGCGCACGGCATTGGTGCCTGACGCGCGGGTGGCCGTCATGCCGCCGATGCTGGCGTCCGCGCCCGGGTCGATCGGGAAGGACAGGCCGGTGTCGCGCAGGCTCTCGTTGAGGGCCTTGCGCGTGATGCCGGATTCGACCGTGACCGTTAGGTCGTCGGCGTCGATCGACAGCACCCGGTTCATGCGCGAGACATCGAGCGAGACCCCGCCGCGTACCGCCAGCAAATGGCCCTCGAGCGAGGAGCCAGCGACGTAGGGGATCACCGGCACCTCGTACTGCGCGCACAGCGTGACGACGCTGCGCACCTCGTCGGCGCTCTCGGCGAACATCACCGCGTCGGGCAGTTCGGGATCGAAGGGGGATTCGTCGCGGCCGTGGTGGGTGCGCACCGCCTCGGAGGTCGAGAAGCGTGTGCCGAAGGCGGCGGCGAGCGTCTCGCGCAGCGCATCGGGGAACGGGCGGCGCAGCGAGGCCGGCGGGGCGGGGTGGTTCACGCGTGTCTCCTGGAGCAGCTTGTCGATTCGTGGCGTGCAAGGCGGGCGGCTGGCCGCGTTTGGCGGCCTGGAACCGGGGTCGGTGGCCGTGGCCTCGCGCCGGCCTCGGTTCCGCCGCAACGCAACAGAGTTGCCGACGCTATCCGCGATGGCAACGGGCATGAGGCCCTGCGGCATGAGGCCGCCTCGACGACTGGCGAATCATTCTACGCGCAAAGCCCGGCGGCGCGCGGCCGGCCGCCGAGGCTGGGATAATCCGGCATGGCGGCGGGCCCGAGCCGGGGACCGATGCCATCATCCACGGCCGCGCCGGCTGTGCCGCGCGGCTCGACACGACGAGGACCAATACCATGGGCAACCGCCTGAGCAAGATCGCGACCCGCACCGGGGACGACGGCACCACGGGCCTGGGCGACGGCAGCCGGGTCGCCAAGGACGACGCGCGGATCGCCGCGATCGGCGATGTCGACGAGCTGAATTCGCAGCTCGGCGTGCTGCTGGCCGAGCCGCTGCCAGAGGCGATCCGCGGCGCGCTGGCGGCGATCCAGCACGATCTGTTCGACCTGGGCGGCGAACTCTGCATCCCGGGACACGTCGCGATGACCGACGCGCACCTGGCGCGGCTGGACGACTGGCTGGCGCACTACAACGCGCAGTTGTCGCCGCTCAAGGAGTTCATCCTGCCGGGCGGCTCGCGGCCGGCCGCGCTCGCGCATGTCTGCCGCACCGTCTGCCGGCGCGCCGAACGTTCGATCGTCGCACTTGGTGCGCTCGGCGAGGTCGCGGCCACGCCGCGCCGCTACGTGAACCGGCTTTCCGACCTGCTGTTCGTGCTGGCGCGCGTGCTGAACCGCGCGGCGGGCGGCAGCGACGTGCTCTGGGAGCGCGGCCGGCCCGAGTGAGCGGCGGCACGGCGGCAGCCGGCTGACCGGCTTGCCGGCCGCTGCGACCACTTGAATCTCTTCGGGTCCTATTCCCCGCCGCTTGCGGCGTAGACTTTGGGGGATGAGCGAATACATCCACAAGAGT
>JAYFRU010000256.1:0-5232 GCA_040946965.1 Burkholderia sp.
CCCGTCCGCAAGCCGCAGGCGTAAGCGCTAGCCGATCAGCCGCCGAGGCGCAAGGGGCGGGTTCGCTGATCGCTTACAATGAACCGCCCCGTGGCGACCAGCGTCGTCGCGCGTGCCGCCGGCTCGCACCCGGTACGCTCCTCGCCCTCGCGGGCCCTCTGTCCCCAGCCTTCATCCATGTTCGAATTTCTCGCCACGCTTAACTGGGCTGCCGTCGTGCAGATCGTCGTCATCGATCTGTTGCTCGGCGGCGACAACGCGGTCGTGATCGCGCTCGCCTGCCGCAACCTGCCGCCCAACCAGCGCTTGCGCGGCGTGATCTGGGGCACTGTCGGCGCGATCGTGCTGATCAGCTTCGCGGTGCTGCTGCTCGACATCCCGTTCCTGAAACTCGCGGGCGGCCTGCTGCTGCTCTGGATCGGCGCCAAGCTGATCGCGCCGGCCGAGGAGGGACATGACGGCATCCAGGAAGCCGACCGGCTTTGGGCGGCGGTGCGCACTATCATCGTGGTCGACGCGGTGATGAGCATCGACAACGTGATCGCGATCGCCGGCGCGGCCGAACGCGCCGATCCGCAGCACCGGCTCGCGCTGGTGATCTTCGGGCTGGTGGTCAGCATTCCCGTGATCGTCTGGGGCAGCACCCTGGTACTGAAGTTGCTCGACCGCTTCCCGATCATTGTGATCCTCGGCGCCGCGCTGCTCGGCTGGATCGGCGGCGGGCTCATCATCGGCGACCCGGCGCTCGATCGCTGGCCGCAGCTCGACGCGCCGGCCCTGGTGCATGGCGCGAGCATCGCCAGCGCGCTGCTGGTGGTGGCGATCGGGCTGTGGTGGAAGCGGCGTTGTGCCGCCGCCAAGGCGCACTGAACGCGAGGCCGCGCGGATGCATGCGCGGAGCCGCCGCAGCCATCCGGCATAGGCGCTCCGGCCGACTGCCCGGCGCACGGCGTGCTGGCTAGGATCGACAGGCCTGCCCAAGCGGCGGGCCTGTTTCGTATCCGGAGCCCCTCATGTTCGAAGCCTTGTCCCTTGCCCTGTTCCAGCAGCTGTCGCGGCGCCTGTGCGCCAGAAGGATCCGCTCGCGCTCGCGCCGCCGCGCGTCAACGCGCGAGCGCCCGTGCGGCTTCACGCTGATCGAGCTGATGATCGTGCTGGCCATCGTCGGCGTGGTGGCCGCCTACGCGATTCCCGCCTACCAGGACTACCTGGCCCGCAGCCGCGTGGGCGAGGGCATCGCGCTGGCCGCCTCGGCGCGGCTGCGGTGGCCAAGAGCGCAGCGAGCGGCGTGGCCTTCTCGGGCGGTTACGCGTCGCACCCGCCACGCGCAAATTCGAATCGATCGAGGTGGACGATGCATCCGGCCAGATCCGCATCGCCTATTCCACGCGGGTGGCGCCGGCCGGCTCGAATACGCTGATGCTGGTGCCCTCGGCGCCCGACAATGCCGAAGCCCCCACGGGGCGCGTCGAGCTCGCGCAAGGCACGATGCAGGCCGGGTCGATCACCTGGGAGTGTTTCGCTGCGGGCAAGGGCGCTTCGTCCTTGCCGGCACCGCGCTCGGGGCCGGTGCCGGCCGAGGCGCCGACGCTGGCCGGCAAGTTCGCGCCGCCCGAGTGTCGAGCCTGAGCGGCTGGCGGTGACCGGGCGGCGGCCGGGAAATAGGGGGCGGACCTGCGTTCCGCTCACTGCCGGCTGTCGATGTGCCGATAGATCCGCACGCGAGCGACTCAGCGGGGGAAATTTTTTGTATAGTGCGCCGGTTGCTGACATCCGGTTCGCTCATGCCTTCTTCCGTCCTGCGTTCTTTATCGCTGATTGCGCTTGCCGTTGCCCTGATCCTGCCGTACGCAGTCACCAACCATACCTATCCGATCCCGACGTTCTATTCCGAATTCACGGCGTTCGGCCTGTATGCGTTGCTCGGCGTGATCGTTAAGTTGATGCTGCGCGGCGAGCGCGCGGTCCGGCCGTTCGCCGTGCCGCGCGCCTGGAGCGCGCCGCTCGCGTTCGGCGCGGTACTGATCGCGCAGATCCTGCTGTTGCCGCTGTCGCAGCCGTCGATGAACTGGCTCGCGCTCGGCTACCTGCTGGCCTCGCTGGTCGCGATGCAGTCGGGCTACCTGCTCGGCCGGATTCATTCGGTCGAGACCGTCACGCGCATGATGGCCGGCGCGCTGATCGTGGGCGGCGTGTTCGCGGTCGGCTGCCAGGTGGTCCAACTGCTGCACCTCGAGCATACGTTCTCGCCCTTCGTGGTCAGCTACGGCGTGCTGGCTGACCGCCGGCCCTACGGCAACATGGCCCAGGCCAACCATCTGGCTAGCTACATCGCGTTCGCGCTGGCCAGCACGCTCTACCTCGCGCAGTCGCGGCGGCTGCCGGCCTGGGGCTGGCTGCCGTTGTCGATCGTGCTGTCGGCGGGCCTGGCCTTCACCGTCTCGCGCGGGCCCTGGCTGCAGGTGGCGGTGATGGTGGTGGCGGGCCTCTGGGCGGCGCTCGCCGCCGCCCGGCGCGGGCAGGGGCGCGGTGCGGCCTGGCTCTATCCGCTGGCGCTGGCGGCGGTGTTCGTGATCGTCAATGTGGTGGTGCGCTGGACCAACGTCCACTATCACCTCGGGCTCGCCGAATCGGCGGCCGAGCGCATGCGCGATGCCGGGCAGATCGCGCCGCGCCTGGCGTTGTGGAAATACGGGCTGACCATGTTCCGCGAGCACCCGTGGCTGGGCGTCGGCTGGGGCGAATTTCCGCTGCACCAGTTCGAGCTGGTGCGCACGCTCGGCGGCGTCGAGATCGCGAACAATTCGCACGATATCTTCATCGACCTGCTGGCCAAGTCGGGCGTGCTCGGGCTCGGCGTGCTGCTGGTCGTGCTGCTGCTGTGGCTGGTGCGCGCGCTGCGCGTGCCCCACACGCTCGAGCGGATCTACGGGCTCGCCCTGATCGGCGTGCTGCTGATGCATGCGCTGGTCGAGTATCCGCAGCAATACACCTTCTTCACGCTGCCCGCGATGTTCGTGATCGGGCTGCTCGAGACGCAGCCGCTGCGCATGCTGCCTGGGCGCATCGCGCAGGGCGTGTTCGCGATTGTGTCGGTGGCCGCCTTGCTGGCGCTTTACCCGGTGCTGCGCGACTATCAGCGCGCCGAGGTGCTGTACTACGGCTCGAATCCGGCCGAGCAGTATCGCGCCGCGCCGTCCTTCCTGTTCGGCGCCTGGGGCGAGTACGGCGCGGCCACGCTGATGCCGATCTCGCGCGAGGACCTGCCCGCCAAGCTGGTCGCGCATCAGCACGCGCTCGCGCTGCTGCCGGGCGAGACGGTGCTGCGCCGCTACGCGGTGCTCCAGGCGCTGGACGGTCGCGAGGACGATGCGCTCGACACGGTCGCGCGCCTGAAGATCTTCGCGGAGGAACTGCACGACTGGCCGACGCAGCTGGCGGCGCTCTACAAGCTCGTCGACGCGCAACCATCGCTTACCGGGTTCCGGCAATCGCTGGTGTCGCGCTATGGCAAGCCGGCCGGCGCGGCCAGCGAGGATGAGGACGACAGCGACGATTCGGACGACTGAGTCCCGCAGCCGGTAGCTGAGGGCGGCGCGAGGCCCTTCAATCGATCCAAGGCAGGCCGAAGCGGCCCGCACCCATCACCCCGGCGGTGGCAGGTGCGGGGCCGCTTCATTTTTGCCGGCAAGCGGCATCGCGAGACTTCCCGCCGCCGCTGCGTCCAGGCCGATTGCCGGCGTTCTGGCCCGATTCCTACAAACATCGTCAACTCGGCCGCCGATTCGGTCCGCCTGGCCGAACCTGTCGCTTCGCTTCGGTTATGCTGACGACCGGCAATCCGCAGCGCCGACATTCACAACCTGGGAGGATCACGATGAAGATTCGTACTGGCCGTGCCGCTCGTTGTCCTGCAACTGGCCGGTTGCGCGATGTTCCTGCCGCACGACAATACGCTGTCCTGCACGATTCCCGTCGCCGTCTACCCCGACGATGCGCGCCCCATCGACTGCGAGGTGACGGTGCTCGTGCGTGCGCTGATCACGGCCTCGGGCGAGCCCGAGAACGTCACCATCACCACCAGCAGCCGCAATCCCGCCGCCGATCTCGCGGCCGTGGCGGCCATGTCGCGCGCGTATTGCACGCAGAAGGCCGCCTATGGCGGCAAGCCCTCGCCGTTCACGCTGACGCAGCCGTTCGTGTTCGAGCCCGGCGTGGGGCAGCCCAAGTAGGGCGAGGCGGCCCGGACGGTTCGTTGCGGGCCGTTGTCAGCCCTCCACCTTCCAATCCCCCGACTTCCCCCCGCGCTTCTCGACCACCCCCACCTCGCCGATCACCATCCCGCGATCGACCGCCTTGCACATGTCGTAGACGGTCAGCAGGCCGACCTGCACGGCGGTCAGCGCTTCCATCTCCACGCCGGTGCGCCCGAGCGCCTCGACCTGAGCGGTGCAGCGCACGCCGGGCAGCGCCTCGTCGAATTCGAAGTCGACGGCCACGCGCGTGAGCGCCAGCGGGTGGCACAGCGGAATCAGGTCGGCGGTGCGCTTGGCGGCCTGGATCGCCGCGATGCGGGCCACGCCGATCACGTCGCCTTTTTTCGCGCGGCCGTCGCGGATCAGCGCGAGCGTGTCGGGCAGCATCCGGATCGCGCCGCGCGCCACCGCGATGCGTCGCGTTTCCTGTTTGTCGCCGACATCGACCATGTGCGCATGGCCGGCCGCGTCGAAGTGGGTGAGCCCTGGCATGAATCGCTCCTGAGCTGGGCGCCCATCATAGCAGCCCGCGCCGCGCGGCCTGGGCGCCAGTACAATGTCAGTCGATATCGCCAACCCAGATTCCGGGATTCAGACCCGAACCCACGCCAGAATCCGCCGCGTTCGATGCCGTCCATGCCGCGTGTCCGATCCCTGCTCGCCGTCTCGCTGTCGGCCGCCCTCGCCCTGCCGCCGGGCAGCCATGCGCAATCGCCGCGACCGGCCCAGGCGGCCCAGGTGACGCAAGCGGCCCCGTCGCCGGTCGCGGCCGGATCGCCCACTGCGGGTGCCACGCGCTTGCCGGGCATGCTCGACGGCATCTCCACGGCGCCCGCCATCCCCGATGAAATCGCGCCCGGCGTATTCGGCACTTAGAGACGGTTTCAAAAAGGCCCTGCGGGGCTGTTAACTTTCGCGGCTAGCTGTTAACCTCAGGCATCGGAACAACCGAGATCGAGGAGATGGGCAAGCCGAT
>JAYFRU010000257.1:0-5221 GCA_040946965.1 Burkholderia sp.
TCCCGCCAACCCCCTTCCAGACTGGCTCTCAGGCAGTTTTATCATGAAAATTCATCACACTTTTCCGCGAAGACCCTGAATCAGAAACGGGCCGGGCGAAACACCCGGCGAACGCCGCCGGGAGGTGCCGCGAGATCAACCATGAGCCGGCGGATCGCTGCGGCCTGCCGACGTGCCGGACGAACCGTGCAGGCGGGAATCCGTGGCGGAACCGGGTGCGGCCGGCGGCGCATACGAAGGCGCTGCGTCGATGCTGCCGGACTGGACCACCGGCTTGGCGCCGATGCCGGGCTCCACGCGCGTGGCGGCAGGCTCGGCGGGCGCCGCATGCGGCTGCGGCGGCACCACCACCGGTGCGGGCTGCGGCGCCGAAGCCTTGGCCTCGACCGACTGCACCCGCTCGCGCCGACGCACCGCCGAGGACAACCTCACGCCGCCCAGCCCGATCACGAACAGCACCAGCGCGGTCACCACCGACACGAGTTGCCCGAAGGCGGTCAGCTCGGGCCGGTGCAGGCCGATCAGCCAGACCACCATCAGCACGCCAATCAGCCAGTTCACATGGCCGACGGCGCGCGCGACGCCCGAGGTCATGCCGCCGTTGACGGACGCGTGGAAGGACAGCCAGGCCAGTCCGAGCAGCGCAATGCCGAAGGCCTGGCCGACCATCGCCGGATCGACCGGCACCAGTTGCAACGCGTCGTACAGCCCCTTCCAGGGCGTCAGCACGAACAGCAGGCCGCCTGCGAGCAGCAGCAGGGCATCGATGACGAGTACGACGCGCAGCAATGGCTTCATCGGCGATCAGTCCACGTGGTAGTTGGGAGCTTCCTTGGTGATCTGCACGTCATGGACGTGCGATTCGCGCATGCCGGCCGCCGTGATCTGGACGAACTCGGCCTTGTCGTGCAGCTCGGCGATGGTGCGGCAACCGCAATAGCCCATGCTGGCGCGCACGCCGCCCACCAGCTGGAACAGGATCGCGTTGACCGAACCCTTGTAGGCGACACGCCCTTCGATGCCTTCCGGCACCAGCTTGTCGATGTTCGCGGAGTTGTCCTGGAAGTAGCGATCGGCGGTGCCGTCCTTCATCGCGCCGACCGAGCCCATGCCGCGATACGACTTGTACTGACGGCCCTGATACAGGAACACGTCGCCCGGCGCCTCTTCGGTGCCGGCGAGCATGCTGCCCATCATCACGGCATTCGCGCCGGCGGCCAGTGCCTTCGACACGTCGCCCGAGAAACGCACGCCGCCGTCGGCGATACAGGGCACGCCCGAGCCGCGCAGCGCTTCCGAGACATTGGCGATCGCGCTGATCTGCGGCACGCCCACGCCGGCCACGATCCGCGTGGTGCAGATCGAGCCCGGGCCGATACCGACCTTGACCGCGTCCGCACCGTATTCGACCAGCGCCTTGGCTGCGGCGGCGGTGGCGATGTTGCCGCCGATCATCTCGACCTGCGGGAAGTTCTGCTTGACCCAGCGCACGCGCTCGAGCACGCCCTTGCTGTGGCCGTGTGCCGTGTCGACCACGATCACATCGACGCCGGCCTGCACCAGCAGCTCGACGCGCTCTTCGTTGTCGGCGCCGACGCCGACCGCCGCGCCCACGCGCAGCTTGCCGTGCTCGTCCTTGCAGGCGTCCGGGTGCTCGGTCTGCTTGGTGATGTCCTTGACCGTCATCAGGCCGCGCAGTTCGAACGCATCGTTGACGACCAGCACGCGCTCGAGGCGGTGGCTGTGCATCAGCGCCTTGGCCTCGGCCAGCGGCGTGCCTTCCTTGACGGTGACCAGGCGCTCGCGCGGCGTCATGATCGACTTGACCGGCTCGTCGAGACGGCTTTCGAAGCGCAGGTCGCGGTTGGTGACGATACCCACCAGTTGCGGGCCTTCCACCACCGGGAAACCGGAAATGCCATGCTGGTGCGACAGCGCGATCACGTCGCGAACCTTCATCGACGGCGGCACGGTGATCGGGTCGCGGACCACGCCGGACTCGAAACGCTTGACCTTCGCGACTTCGCGCGCCTGTTCGGCGGGCGTGAGGTTCTTGTGGACGATACCGACGCCGCCCTGCTGCGCCATCGCGATGGCGAGACGGCCTTCCGTCACCGTGTCCATGGCGGCGGACACGAGCGGCATGTTCAGGGCGATGTTGCGGGTGAGCTGGGTCTTGAGGCTGGTGTCGCGCGGCAGGACGTCGGAGAACGCCGGGACGAGGAGCACGTCATCGAACGTGAGTGCTTTTTGGATAAGACGCATGGCAGATCAGATCCTATGGGCGCAAAGCCGAATTATACGCGATACGCGGCGAATTTTCACAACACGAACAACAGCTTAGCGGCTTTCCGGCCGGGCGTTCGCTTTCGGCTTCGCCGCGCGTTCGTCCGGATTTCGCCGCCGGGCCGCGATGTTCGGATACGAAAATCCGGGACATGGCGCGGCTTCGGCACAGAAACGATCGACCGCAAAGGGCCGAAACACCGCCTGAAAAACCCGTCGCCATCTGCGGGTATTGGTGTATCCGCACACGATTTCTCCGGCTCCCCCACCCGGCATGCAGGATTCGACAAGACAGGCACCACGCCCGACAGCTACGATGCGCCTCGTTCTGATTTCAGCCGATTCGGCAAGCAAGGAAGGGAGTGATCATGCAGCGCGGAGTCATGTACGGCGTCCTGGCCGGTGCCCTGTGGGGCATGGTGTTCCTGGTGCCCAGGCTGCTGGCGGATATCTCTCCGCTGGTGCTCAGCGCCGACCGCTACACCATGTACGGACTGGTCTCGGCCCCGGTCGCGCTGCCGACGGCGCGCTCGCTGCTGGCGCGGCTCGCGATCGTCGGCAACCTCGGCTATTACATGCTGCTGCCCAGTGCCGTGCACCTGATCGGCATCGCCCCCACCTCGCTGATCATCGGCGTGCTGCCCGTCACGGTCACCTTTGCCGGCCTGCGCGACGCCGATGCGGTGCCGCTGCGCCGGCTCGCGCTACCGCTCGCCCTGGTCGCCGCCGGCATCGTCGCGATCAATATCGACCTGTTCACCTCGAGCGCGGCCCATGCCACCTCGATCCTCGACAGGCTGGCCGGCATCGCCTGCGCCATCGGCGCACTGGCGAGCTGGACCTGGTACGCGGTGGCGAACGCGCGCTACCTGCGGCGCCACCATCATTTCGACGGCAACGAATGGTCGGCGCTGTGGGGCATCGTGACCGGGCTGGTCGGCGCGCTGGCCTGGCTGGTGCTGGCCGTGCTGCTGGCCGGCAGCGTCGCGATGCCCGCGCCGGGCGGCTGGCCGCTGTTCTGGCTGCTTAACCTGGGGCTGGCGATCGGGGCTTCCTGGCTCGGCAATGGTCTGTGGAATGTGGCGTCCAAGCGCTTGCCGCTCACCCTGACGGGCCAGCTGATCGTGTTCGAGACGGTCTTCGCGATGCTGTACGGCTTCGTGTTCGAGTCACGCCTGCCGCGCGGGCTGGAAATCGCCGCGCTGGCGCTGCTGCTGGCCGGCGTCTACGGCGCGGTGCGCCAGCATGGCGATACGGTGCCGCCACCGGCCGGCCCGGGCAGCCCGGACCTCGAACAGCAGCCGGCCGAAGCCGGCCGGCGCATTGACACGCCGACGGCAGCCAGGTCGATAAAAATCGGGACAGGATGAGGAGAACGGGAGGACGGGGCCACTCAGCGGACGAACCGGCTCCCGGACGGGATCGCGCGCAGCGGCCAGGCTCCGGGCCGTCGCGCGCCGCGCCGGATACGCGCGCCTCGGGTCAGCGCGAATCCTTGGGCAGCCACTTGCGGCCCTCGACCGAGCCCTCGCGGCGGGTCTTGTCGACACGGCGCTGGCGCGCCGCCTTCGGGTCGACGATCAGCGGCCGGTATATCTCGACGCGATCGCCCTCGTGCAGCGGCGCGTCGAGCGGCGCGAGCTTGCCGAACACACCGGTCTTGGCGACCGAGATATCGATATCGGGATGCAGCTCGACAATCCCGCTCGCCTCGATCGCATCGCGCACCGTGGCGCTGTCCGGCAGTTCCACGTCGAGCAGCGTCTGGCAGGACGAAAGCGCGTAACACACCTGGACATGCAGCATGATCACCCCTTGCCGTAGCGCTGATCCGCGCGCTTCACGAACGAGTCGACGAAGGTGTTGGCGATATGGCTGAACACCGGGCCGATGATCTTTTCCAGGATCACGCTGGTGAATTCGTAGTGCAGCGAGAACTCGATCTTGCAGGCATCGGCGCGCAGCGGCGTGAAGCGCCAGTAGCCGGTGAACTTCTTGAACGGGCCATCGGCGAACTCCATGTCGATCCGGTGCGGCCGCTCCTGGGTGTTGCGGGTCGCGAAATGCTGCCGGATGCCCTTGAAGTTGATGTCGATCCGCGACTCCATGCCTGTCTCGTCCTGGCGCCGGATCTCGATGCCGCCGCACCAGGGCAGGAAGTTCGGGTAGTCGGCCACGTCGGTCACGAGGTCGAACATCTGTTCCGCCGAATGGCGGATCAATACGGTTTTGTGGACATCTGCCATAAATCTCGCGGCATCAAGAGTGGGGGCCGAGCCGGGCCAACTGCGCCCCGCTTTGCTAAAATCGCGATTTTAAACGAGTTGGCCAATTCCTTTCATGTGCATCATAGACAACAGAAAGGCATTCTTCGACTATCACATCGAAGAACGCTACGAAGCAGGGCTCGTGCTCGAGGGATGGGAGGTCAAGGCCTTGCGTGCCGGCCGCAGCCAGATCCGGGAAGGATATGTGATCGTCAAGAACGACGAAATCTTCCTGATCGGCACGCACATCAGCCCGCTTCCGGAGGCTTCGACGCATATCCAGCCGGATCCGGTGCGTACGCGCAAGCTACTGCTGCACCGTGACGAGATCAAGAAATTGATCGGCAAGGTCGAACAGCGCGGTTATACGCTGGTGCCGCTGAACTTCCACTACAAGGGCGGCCGCGTCAAATGCGAGATCGGCCTGGCCAAGGGCAAGAAGCTGCACGACAAGCGCGAAACCGAGAAGAAGCGCGACTGGGAGCGCGAGAAGGCACGCATCATGCGCGACGGCGCCCGCAGCTGAGGATCCCCGGGAAAGCCCCCTTCCGGCCCGCGCCGGAACCACAAATGGCCCGCATGAGTGGGCCATTTTTCCGTGCGCCCGGCTGGGCGCACACACTTGGAGGTGAAAGTCCTCTACACGCCCGACAAGGGGAAGTGTTAGC
>JAYFRU010000258.1:0-5184 GCA_040946965.1 Burkholderia sp.
TTTGTCGAGGCCGCATTCACCACGAATTCCCCATTCGATAGCATCGCGGGAATGCTATCGCTTGTCGAGGTTCCTGGGCCTGCAATAGGGCCGCCGCCTGCCCGATGGAGAACCGGGCCGCCTTCGCTGAATCCAAACAGAGAGGCGACTCCGTTGAAGGCGGCCATTTCCGCCTGTCGTAGCGCGATCTTTGCGAGGTCTGCTAGAACCGACGTAGCGAACGAACTGAAGCTTGCTTTCCCAGTTGTGATGAATGCATCGAGACCGGAACTCAGGGAGTCGAACGCACTGCGGAATCCGCCTGCGATAGCCTCAGCAGTCGTCTGAGACGAGCCAGCTAGGTCTAGATATGCCTTCTTGAACTGTGCGCCGTAGGATTCTCGTACACCCTTCAATTCTTGCTGATAGTCCGCATACATCGCGAGGGACTGCCGGTACGAATCCTCCTCGATCCGTCGCTGCTCTTGGAACTCCTTTTGATCGGCGGTAGGGCTGCTGTATTGCTCCTTGAGCGAGGCGATTTTCTGCTCATACTGATCACGTAGCGCGGCTCGACCGTCATACACTGCTTTTTCGTCGGCAAGCATGAAGCGTGTAGCGCGCTCGTCGTCGTATCCTCTAGACTGCTTTGCGAGTGCCGCTGTCTCCTGCTGCGAGAGCTTCGACACGTTGGCCGCTCGCTGCGCTGCTAGTTTCTCAAGTGCGCTGTTTAGGTCGCTGTCAATCGGCTCTCGCTGCGATACGAGGTCTTTGTAGGCCGCGTTTGCAGTTTCGTAGGCGGATTTTTCTTTCTTGGACGACGCGATGTCTGCGCGCTGCTTCGCATTCGCGATTTGCCTAGCAAGTGCCGACGCCTGGATGTCGTGGAGACGCTGAAAGTATGTCTCTGCATCTATAAGGCCCGTGTCACGCTGCGCCTTGAGGGTAGACTCCGAGCGCTTGGCCTCTTTCTCGATAAGACGATTGGCGGATTCGAGCCGCGTGATTTCCGCGTTCTGCAAACCCTCGCCCGTGTGTTTGCGACCCTTGTTCGCATACGCAGTGTTGATCTGGGCAATGTTGTCCTGATGCCGCTTGAGGGCGTCCTCATATTCCTTCGAGTTTTTGTCGAGGTCTTTAATCGCGGCGGCGTACCGCTTGTTCTCGTCGTCCAACTCAAGGCCATGCTTCTCCTTGGGAGTTGCGTACCTGCTATCGCCTAGATACGCGCCGACACGCACGGCAGCATCGCCGCGCCTTGCGTCTTCCTCGCGCTTTTTCCGTAGCTTCTCCTCAGTGTCTAACTGAAGTCGGAGCGCGTTCAGCTTTGCCAACTCGGGGACAAGTTGTTCTTTCGCCTGCGCGGCTGCGAAGTTGTTACCGGTCAACGTTTGCTGGGCGATATTTCGCCGAATACCCAGCACTACGGCAGTTTGGTCTTTCAGCTTCTCGATAGTCCCCGGCGGGATACCGATTGAGCCTATGCGATTGAGGGCGTCTTTGACATCCCCCAGGAACAACAACAATGCCTTATGCAATGTGCCGATCTGGCGCGCACCTTCTGCGCCGAGGTTATCGTGCGCGCCGATTAGGTCGCGAAGAATCGCCTTATAAGCGCTCGCCGTATCTCCGGCCTTTACGAAATTGTCAATCTCTTCAATCTGCGCTGCATTGAATGTGTGGTGGGCCTTCTGATAGTCGGAAACCCACTTGACAACGTCGTCTTGAATCTTGGCTAGAGACTCTGCGGCCTTATCGGTACCTATGCCGATATCGGCGGACATCGCTAAAGCTGCTTTAGTTGCGAGCGCAAGCGAATCGCCCGTGACAGCCCCAGTAGAGGCAACGGCGGCCATGGCCTCGCGCACATCACTCAGAGAGGTATGCGAGTCGCTAAGCTGATTCGACATGAGAACCATCTGTTCCGTCGTCATGCCGAGGTATCCACCAGTGGCGGAGATAGCCTTGTTGAAGGCCTCAGCCTGTTGGTATCCTTTGTAGACTTGCATCGCGAACAGCGCTGCCGCGCCGGCTGCCGCTGTAAGGCCCAAGCCGAGCGGGGACATAATCAGGCTAAGGGCGTCGGATGCTTCTGCCATTACGAGCACAGACCCGGCAAACCGCTTCCAGCTTCCCTGTGAAGCTTCGTGACCCCACACAAGAAGTTCTCTGCGAGCAGCGGAGTTGTTGATGCTAAACGAGTGAGCGGCTTTGGACGCCTTCTCGATAGACTCCGCTTGTGCGGAAAAAGCCTGAGTTACGCCGAGTGACGCCGCGCGCTGGTTTAGAATCTCCAGTCGGGTTTTGCCTGCCGTTTGTTGCAGGTGGTCATACGCGTCCGCCAGCTTCTTTACTGCCCGTGCGGATACAGACGTACCGTTAGCTGCCGCCTCTTGCATGGCGCGCTGTACTGTTTCCTGCTTCTTTCGCACCTCGTCTTGAGATGCGTTTAACTGTGCATTCGCCGCCTTAAGTTGGCCGATGCCCGCTTGCGCGCCGGACGCGTCCACCGAATAGCGGACAGTTACATTGTTGTTGCTACCGCTCACGAACCTCCCCTCCTATTGAGTGCCGCTAGGATCGTTTCGCGCGAGCGGTCTACCGCGCGTTCCTTTACCGCTTCGAATGCAGGGCGCACAAAAGGGTGCGCCGGCATTCTTGAGTTTCCACTCTCTAGCATCGCCGCGAGAGTCTTTCTCGACAGCTTGCCGGCGGTTTTCCACTTGGATTTTGTGTCGCCTACGAACAAGGTCAGATAGGTGGCAGTAAGGCCCGCTGTACTGTCTTCGCTGTCGTAAACCACGGTCAACCCCGCCGCGAGGTCTCCGGAGTGGCGCGGGACACGAACGAAGATTTCTTTTTTTATTTCCGTGACTCCCGCTGCTGCTGCTTTACGCAAAACCGATTCCGATACGGTCGCGTCGAGCGCTGCGATTTCGTTAGCCAGCGCGTCCGGGTTGTCTACGGAGTACGATTTTCCGCGTGCCATTTTTCTTAAGCTCCGCAAGGTTGACCCCGAAGACGGATACCGCGATATCCTCTGCACTGCGAACCGGACTAGCCACCTTCGGCGTGTTGATCCACGGCATGAACTGACTAGGTAAGAGCGGCGGGGTATTGGGTGTTCTGTTGACGTTTGCGATAACGCTGGCGATGGTTCCCGCGCGAAGGTCCGCGATGCGGTCTCCGAAGGGTTCTATGGAGAAGTACGCTATCCACTCACCAAACTCCGCGCTCGATACTTCGGCCTGCGCGCGCCTAACAGACATTCCGAGTTCTTTAGCCAGCCGGAACCACATCAACCGTTCCGGACTGGCCCTTAGTTTTTTACGGCGTCTGCCTCTGCGGCTGCGCCGATGTTGTTGATACGCATGGACACGGCGGCGATTTCTGCAACAGCCGTTGCGCGCGAATCCTTAAGTGCTGCAACGTCATCGATGGTGAACATCGGGGCTCCGCTATCGTCAACAACCGTCGAGACCACGATAAGCGCCTCAAAGCGAGCGTTGCTGAAGTCGTCGCCCATGTTTCGGGTCAGCGATTCCCGGGTGTCGCCCGAGAGTTCTTTGAACCTCAGTTTTGATCCGCCTAGCGCGTTGATCGGCTCCTCATGGATGACCGGGGCGATAGCTGCAAAGATTTGTTCTTTATTCATGCTGGTTCCCTACAGAATTCATTATGTAGTTTGCGTCGGATTGTTTCGGCTGCGGTCGCGGCCTCCTCCAACGTCGTGCAATACTTGGTGACGCGCGTGTGCGCCTTTCCTACTTGGACCATCCATTTGCATTTGGATTTGTTCCAGCTAACGCCACGATGTCCGGAGGAATTAGCGCGAGACAGGCCCGCGTTCCACGAGTTCTCCATGCGGGAAGCCGGTCGGAGATTACTCAGTCGATTGTCTAGGCGGTCGCCGTTGATGTGATCGACTTCTTCGGGATGCGTCCCTGCCTCGTACAGAATCGCCAGACGGTGCGCTAGGTAGAGACGCCCATCAATACCAATGCGTCTGTAGCCGGAGGAACCCGAAGTGTTGCCTGCGACACGGTTATCTCGTCGCCAGTGGAATGCCCCTGTATCTGGACAGTACCTCAGGAGGGCGCGCAGCCGTTCACGGGTTACATGCACGCCCCGCAGCCTTCCTCAAAGTTACAGACGGTGGAGACGGGCGCGGCCTGCGCCGCGCGAATGAGAAGATTGATAACCGGTACGGCGTTTGCCTGGACTTCATCCATTGCAAGGCGCACTAGTTCGTCTAGCCGATCAGGTGCCAACAGTTACCGTGATGTCGCCTGTAATTTCCAGGTTGATAGAACCAGTCACAACTTGATCGACCTTCGCCGAGATGGGGAAGTCCTTAACGAACGCGCTGAATTCCAGCGCGGAGCCGTCGGAGAGCGTCGCCCGAAACTGAATTGACGTGCCGGCCTTCTTGGCAGTCAACAGGGCCGAGTGAGACGGTTCCTTGAGGTTGATATTGATCGCCAGCGTTACCTGTCCCCAGTCTTGGAGGCCGAGGCGCTTTTCTTTGGCTTTGCTGTCGAGGTCGGTTACGTCGATGACGTTGGCCGCGCCGTTGAAGCCGGAGAGGTCGGTGAGGTTTTCGACTTTCGCCCAGGTGGGCGCGCCAGTCGTTGCGGTGTTGTATTCCAGCTTAGTACCTTGGGCGGTAATCGCCGTCGATACGGTGTTTTCTGCCATTAAACCTCGGTGTTGTAGGTGATGGAGAAGTCCAGAGACGATCCGTAAAGGAGCGTCTCGGATTCGTAAGTGCTGATAGGGCCGCCGACCGGAACGGCCTTGATTTGCGGATTGACCAGTGCCCGCTTTATCTGCCGCATTAGCTGTGCAGCTTCTTTGCGAGTCTTGGCCCATACGCTGATTTGAACGCGGGCGTTCTCGATGTCGGGTAGCTCGTTGTCGAGGCCCGTGAAGTCTTGGCCGCCGACAGCCTGATAAGTGATCCAGGGGGCGGGGGTTTTTGCGGGGGCCACGTCGGGGTAGACTTGACC
This sequence comes from Burkholderia sp., assembly GCA_040946965.1. Lineage (GTDB taxonomy): Bacteria > Pseudomonadota > Gammaproteobacteria > Burkholderiales > Burkholderiaceae > Burkholderia. The sequence goes on from JAYFRU010000258.1 coordinate 4,989, forward strand.
AGAGGGGAGAGACGCGAGCGCTTTGTAGACGATCGACTCAACCATCGTTCGCGTTCTCGGTGCAAACGAGGTCCGTGTACTCGCGAGATGCCACGTTAGGCAGGACGGATGCGATATTGAAGATCACGCCTTGAGCGACAGCGCGATCCCCGTTCGTTACGTCGTCGCGATAGCGAATGCGGATGCTGGCGGAGCC
>JAYFRU010000259.1:0-5168 GCA_040946965.1 Burkholderia sp.
CACGCATCATCGCGCTGGAACAACTGTTGGATTGGACTGACCGTTCGAATGACGGGCACCTCATGCGCTCATGCTCGTTTTCGACTCTACCATGTCGCGCCGCTCGCCCACCTTCGGCCTTCTTCGTGCGTGAGTCTGGGCGCTCCCGCGCTTTTAGTCGCCGCGCAGCGGCCTACCTTGAGGCATCGCGCAAGCCGCCCGGCGATACGCCGGATCTGAAAAAGCCGGTCCATCTGGACCGGCTTTTCTCGTTCGGCGCGCGGACTCGGCGACCCGCGCCGTCAGATTTGCGACAGCCCGCTGTCGACCACGAGTTCGGCGCCCGTCACGTAGGACGCGTCGTCGCTGGCGAGGAACAGCGCCGCCTTGGCGACTTCCGAAGCCGAGCCGATCCGCTTGAGCGGCACGGCGGCGGCCAGCGCCTCGCCCGACTTCTTCAGGTCGGCTTCGGGGATCCCCATCTTGGTGGCGAAGGGCGTGTCGATCGGGCCGGGGCTGACCGCATTGACGCGAATGCCGCGCGGCGCGAGTTCGGCGCCGAGCGAACGCACCAGCGAGCGCACCGCTGCCTTGCTGGCCGACAGGATCGACAGGCCCGGCGTGCCGACTTCGTTGAGGAACGAGGTGGTAACCACCACGCTGGCGCCGTCCACCAGGTGCGGCGCCGCCTTCTGGATCGTGAAGAACAGGCCCGTCACGTTCAGCGAAAACTGCTCCTCGATCTGTTCCGGCGTGACCGCTTCGAGCGGCGCGGCCTTGCCCGCGCCGGCGTTCGCGTAGACCACGTCGATCCGGCCATGCGTCTCGACCACTTCGGCGATCGCCCGGTCGATTTGCGCCGGGTCGCGCAGGTCGACGCGCAGCGCGGTGGCCTGGGCGCCCAGTTCGCGCTCGGCGTCCTTCAGGCGCGCCTCGTTGGTGCCGAACACTACGACCTTCGCGCCTTCGTCGCGAAACAGCTTCGCGGCTTCCAGGCCGATGCCCGAGGTGCCGCCCGTGATCACTGCCACCTTGTTTGCCAGCTTCATGATGATGCTCCTTTGAGTCGGTTGAGAGGGGTTGTTTCGGCGGGGGCTCAGTCGCTTCCCGTTGGCTCAACTATCGTCGCCGGGGGCCTGGCGCGTCGAACGAGAAGATCTGGCGGAGCCTGCAAGAAAAACTATTCGGGGCCTTGAAAGGCCTTACCGGGCAAGGCTTTTCAAGCAGTCTCGGGCGGTGGCCAGGCGTGTTTTCGAGCGCCGCCTGGCCGTTTCGCGACAACACCTGCCCAGGTGGCGTCAGTCAGCCGCGCCCCGCGCGCCGCACGATGGCGGTCCGTTTTCCGTCATGCCGGAGTGCCTCGATGAAACCACCCGCCTTCCGCTTCCCGCTCGGCGCGATCCTGCTGTGGGCCGGCAATGTTGCCGTCTCCAAGCTGTCGGCCAGCACCATCGATCCGTCCGCGATCACCTTCTACCTCCTGCTGCTCGCGATCGCGCTGATGAGCAGCTTCACGCTGCGCCCGGCCTGGCGCAATCGCGCGGCGATCGTCGCGCAATGGCCGAAGCTGGCCGTGCTCGGCTTCCTGGCGATGGCGCTGTTCCAGAGCCTGTCCTACGAGGCCGCCAAGACCACCAGCGCCACCAACATGGCGATCATCACCGCCCTGGTGCCGCTGATGACGATGGCGCTCGGCTCGGCCCTGCTCGGCGAGACGCCGGCGTCCGGCATGGTGCTAGGCGGGCTGGTGTCGCTGGCGGGGGTGGTCTGGCTGATCACGCGCAGCGCGCCGCAAAGCCTGCTGGCGCGCGGCGTGCAGCCGGGCGACCTGCTGATGATCGGCGCGGCGGCGGCCTATGCGCTCTATGGCGTGCTGCTCAAGCGCTGGCGGATCGCCCTGCCGGTCTGGCAGTCGACCCTGGTGCAGGCCTGCGCCGCACTGGTCTGCATGGTGCCGATGATGCTGCGGCTGCCGCATGGCGCGGCGCTGCCCACCCGCGCGAGCCTGCCGCTGATCCTCTATGCGGGCGGGCCTCGGTGGTGCTGCCGGCGCTCTGGCTGGAAGGCGTGCGCCGACTCGGGCCGAGCCGCTGCGCGATGTTCATGAACCTGCTGCCGGTGGCCACCGTGCTACTCGCGATCGGCTGGCTCGGCGAGTCGCTGCAGGCCTATCACCTGGTCGGCGGGGGGATCGCGCTGGCCGGCGTGCTGGCCGCGCAGACGCTGAAGGGCAAGGAGAATGTCGCGCGCGGCGGCGCGACGTCGTCGTGAGGGAGGGCTTGCCGGGCCGGCCGCGAAACTGCGCCGGCCCGGCAGGCGACGCTCAGCGCGCCGCCCAGCTGGTCTGCGCGTCGAGCGGATAGACCGGCCGCGCCAGCTGCCGATAGTCGAACAGTCCGTAGTCCGAACCGGTCACGCCGCAGCTGTCGCATTCGACCAGGCCCGCAGCGATCGGCACGAACACGGCCGGCAGTACATGTGCGACTTCAGCAGCAGGAAGCGCGCGCGCCGCGGATCGACACCGACGCTCTCGAACACGCCGAGATCCCAGGGTTCGTGGGTGCGCTCGGTGATCACCAGCACCGCCGCGCCGATGTCGAGCACCGCCGCGCGGCCCATGTGCGCGCGCTGGCCGGTATAGGTCGGCCCGGTGATGGTGTATTCGCCGTCGGTCAGCGCCAGCACCGTGTCGCGCGCCGGCCGCTTGTTGCCGACCGGCAGCGTGACGCTCGCGCCGACACCGGCCTCGTTGAGTATCGCCACCGCCTCGGGATCGCAGAGCGGCCCGCTGACGAGCCCGTCGAGCCCTTGCGCGAGCGCGGCCTCGAGCCGATCCATGGTGTCGCAAGCGCCGCCCGACATGCAGTTGTCGCCGTGGTCGAGCAGCAGCACCGGCTTGTCGGCGCCCTGCGCGAGCGCGAGCGCCTCGGCCACCGAGTCGGCCAGCGGCGGGCTGCGGTAGACGAAGGCATCGCGCTCGTCCCAGATCGCGGCGGCGATCCGCGCGGCCACCGCCTCGGCCTGCGCCGCGTCGTCGTCGCCGACCACCACCACCACGCTGATGCAGGGCGCGGCGATATCGGCCAGCGAGAAGCCGGCCAGGATCGACACCGCCAGCATGCCTTCGGCCTCGGCCGCGCGCGCCGCCGCCACCGCGCGCTGCATCGCGCCCTCGGCGGTGGCGCTGCGCAGCGTCGAGCTGAGCAGCGGCGGACGCCGCCAGGCCAGCACCGGCCGGGCGCGGCCGTTGAGGGTGTAGAACAGCAGCCGTGCCGCGTGCTCGCCGGTCTCGTACATGTCGACGTGCGGATAGGTCTTGAAGCTGACGATGATGTCGGCATGGTCGATCATCGTCTGCGTGAGGTTGCCGTGCAGGTCCAGCGCGACGGCGATCGGCACGCCGGGCAGCACTGCGCGCAGGCGCGCCAGCAGTTCGCCCTCGCCGTCGGGCGTGCTCTCGGCCACCATCGCGCCGTGCAGGTCGAGCATCACCGCGTCGCAGCCCGGCGCGGCGGCCACGATCGCCTCGCAGATCGCGGCATAGGTCTCGGCCGCCACCGGCCCGCTCGGGTTCGTGCTGGCCGAGATCGGCGTGACCAGCTCGGCGCCGGCCGCCTCGGCCGCGTCGATGAAGGCCGCCATCGCGGTGCGCATGCCCTTGTTGTCGCGATAGGCCTCGGCGCCGTAGCTCGGCCCGTTCGCGCCGAACGCGGCCAGCGGCGTGGGCACCGGCGAGAAGGTGTTGGTCTCGTGGTTCATCCGCGCGATCAGGATCCGCATCACGCGCCCTCCGGCGTCGGCGGCCGCCTCGGCCGGGGCCAGGCCGGCCGTCTCCAGCATCGCGTGCAGCAGCACGTTGCAGCCGGCTTCGAGGTGCTCGAGGCTCGCGTCCTCGATCTCGTTGTGGCTGATGCCGTCCTTGCAGGGCACGAAGATCATCGCGGCCGGCGCCACGCGCGCCAGGTACACCGCGTCGTGCCCGGCGCCACTCACGATGTCCATCGCCGACAGCCCGAGTCGCGCCGCGCCCTCGCGCACCGCGCCCACCAGCTTCGCGTCGAAGGGCTGCGGCGGGAAATAGACCACCTGCTCCACGTCGATCGTCATCGCCGCCTCGGCGCCGGCCTGCGCGCAGGCCTCGCGCAGCGCGGCGTCCATCGCGCTCAGGGTGGCGTCGTCGGGCGCGCGCAGGTCGACGGTCAGCGTCACGCGGCCCGGGATCACGTTGCGCGAGTTCGGATGCACGTCGACCCAGCCCACCGTGCCGCGCGCATGCGGCGCATGTGAGCGCGCGATGCGGTTGACTGCGGCGATCAGCGCGGCGGCCAGCAGCAGCGCATCCCGGCGCAGCTCCATCGGCGTCGGGCCGGCATGCGCCTCCATGCCGTGGATCGTCACGTCGTACCAGCGCTGGCCGAGCGCGGCGCGCACCACGCCGATGGTGGTGTGGTTGGCCTCCAGCACCGGCCCCTGCTCGATATGCGCCTCGAAATAGGCGCCCACCGGATGCGGGCTGGCAGCCTCTCCGGCATAACCGATCGCGGCCAGCACCTCGCGCACCGACACGCCCTCGCGGTCGCGTTGGTCGAGCGCGTGCTCGAGCGTGAAGGCGCCGGCGAACACGCCCGAACCCATCATCACCGGCACGAAGCGCGAACCCCCCTCGTTGGTCCAGACCGCCACCTCGAGCGGCGCGAGGGTGCGCAGGCCCGCGTCGGCCAGCGTGCGCAGCACCTCCAGGCTGGCCAGCACGCCATAGTTGCCGTCGAACTTACCGCCGGTGGGCTGGGTGTCGATATGGCTGCCCGTCATCACCGGCGGCAGGTCCTCGCGCAGGCCGGCGCGGCGCGCGGACACGTTGCCGATCGCGTCCACCCGCACCGTGCAGCCGATCTCCCCGGCCCAGGCCACGAAGCGGTCGCGCGCGAGCCGGTCGAGCTCGGTCAGCGCCAGGCGGCACACGCCACCCTTGTCGGTCGCGCCGATCCGCGCGAGCTGCATCAGGCTGTCCCACAGCCGCGCGCCGTTCACGCGCTGGGCCGGTGCGGCGTTCTCTCGCGCGCTGCGGGTCGTATCCAGAACTTGCATCGATGTGTCCTCGGTTGGCGGGGCGGGGGGGGGGGGGGGGGGGGGGGGGGGGGGGGGGGGGGGGGGGGGGGGGGGGGGGGGGGGGGGGCCGGGGGGGGGGG
>JAYFRU010000260.1:0-5128 GCA_040946965.1 Burkholderia sp.
AATCCGTTCGCATCGCCTGCAATCATCACCACGTGGGCTACTCCGTCCTCATGCTCGATTTATGCAACAACGCCCCGGCCGATTACCCGGCATTCCGCAAGCTCGCGCTGGCGGTCAAGCGCGACTTGCGCACCCAACTGGTCTATTGAGCGGCCGTCGTTGCTTTGCCTCACCACTTCGCCTCGCCCGACGCGGGTTCGGATGGGGGCGCCGGCCCCCGCTCGATCGGCGGTATATAGCAGGGCAGGCGCGTCGCGGCCCAGCGCAGCCGGCCCGACCGCCGAGACGATGATCCGCATCCCATCCACTCCCGTGTTTCTCGATCCATCGCCGCCGGCCCTCGAGGGCCCGGCCGGCGCGCGCCCGGCCTCGGCCGGGCCAGCGGCTTCGCCGAGCGCATCCGCCGTGCCGATCGCCGGGCTCAGGACGCTGGCCGTCGACGGCAAACGGGCGCGCGGCGGCATCGAGCCGGTGCGCCGGGACGAGACGCGGGAGCGACTCGGCCGCCTGCGCACCGAGCTGGCCCGCATCCGGCCGCTGCCCGACACGGCCGGGGCGGCGCGCGAGGCGATCCTGATGGCGATGGCCCGGGCCGGCCTAACGAGCTGGAGCCTGCCCGAGCTGGACGAGGCGGCGACCCTGGCTTACCGCGACGGCTCCCGGCGCCTCGCGCTGATCTCGCACGCGATCATCCTCAATCCCTGGGGCGCGTTCCGGATCGTCGACCTGCGGGCCGGCGCGCAGGTCTATTTCGAGCTGGCCGGCGCGGGCCCTCGCGATTTCGTCGCTCCGTGCGACCGGCAATCGATTCCCGGCGTGGCCGTGAAGCTCGGCAGCAAGGGCGCCTGAACGCCGGCCGATCCGTCGCGCCGGGCCCGCTCCAGGACGCTCGCCAATCCGCAGCCCTCGCGGCAGCGAGCGCCAGGCCACGCCTACCTGACAGCCTGCGTCATCACGCCGTCCTTGCCCGGTATGTCGCGCGTTCGCGCATAGGCTTCGTCGAGCAGGCGGCGCCCGGCGGCGATCCGTGCCGAGGCGCTAGGCGCGCCGAGCACCACCGCGAACACGCGACGCGTCATCGGCGGCGCGGCCTGCCGGCGCTGCGCCGTGGCGACGATGCAGTAGCCGGCCGCCTGCGTGTGTCCGGTCTTCAGCCCGTCGACGCCGGGCGCGCTGCCGAGCAGCCAGTTCTTGTTGCGCTTGTGGAAGCCGTCGTAGGCGAATTGCTGCTGCGCCGAGTAGCTGTAGTAGACCGGGAAGCAGGCCGTCAATCGACGCGCCAGCGTGGCGAGATCGCGCGCCGTGCTGTGGTTGCCGGGCGTGGTGATGCCCGAGGGCGTGGTGTAGTGCGTGTGCGTCATGCCCAGGCGCTGCGCGGTGTCGTTCATCAACTGCTCGAAACCGGCACGAGACCCGCCGACCCGGCGGGCCAGCACCATCGCCGCGTCGTTGGCCGAGGCGACGATCAGGCCGCGCACCAGGTCCTCGACCGTGACGCTCCGGCCAGCCACCAGGTACATGCGGGCTTCGTCCCGGCCGACATCGGCGAGATCGGCGCTGTCCACCTGCACTGTCTCGTCGAGCCGCAGCGTGCCGCGCCGCAGGGCGTCGAGCACCACGTAGGCCGTCATCAGCTTGGTCAGCGAAGCGGGCTGGCGTTCGACATCGGCCTCGTATTCCGTGATGACACGGCCCGATTCGCCGTCGACCAGCAGCCAGGATGCGGCCTGGATCGTCGAGTCGGCCTCCGCGGCCGGCGCGTGGCGAGGCACGGCCCGCGCGGACGCGGTGCCGATCAGCAGGATGGCGAGGCAGGGCAGGAACCGTCGGGGCAGGAAGTGGCGGGTCGGTTTCATCGCGGGAGATCGGGCTCGATCGCTGGGGGAGCAAGGGATCGGAGCGCCGAATCATAAGCAGATCGGCCTGGCGTGCCGATGCCGTATCCGCATGTGTCGATGCCGAATCTGCATGAGGCGATCGGGCAATGGCGTGCCCGGTGGATGACAGGCCCGTCGATGTCGGCGATACTGGGCCGCTTCGTTTTCCTTCGCCCGCCACCATGAGCCCGATCCTGCTCGGATCGCGTCACGCCGGCCGATGCCGCCGACCTGATCGCCGCCAACCGCGCCAGCCAGGCCCATCATCTGCCGTGGGTCGCTTCCTTCACCGACCAGGCCGGTTTCGACGCCTGGTTCGCGCGCTGCGAGAGCGGGCCGCAGCTCGGCTTCGTCGCGCGCGAGCGCGCCTCGCGCCAGGTGATCGGCGTGCTCAACCTGAGCGAGATCGTGCGCGGCGCGTTCCACAACGCCTACCTCGGCTACTACGGAATGGCAGCCTGCGCCGGGCGCGGGCTGATGGGCGAGGCGCTGCGGCAGGTGCTCGGCCGTGCCTTCGGCGAAGTCGGCCTGCATCGCCTGGAGGCCAACATCCAGCCCGGCAACACGGCCTCGATCGCGCTGGTCAGGCGGCTGGGGTTTCGCCTGGAAGGCTACTCGCCGCGTTACCTGCGCATCGACGGCGAATGGCGCGACCACAAACGCTGGGCACTGCTGGCCGACGAATTCGAAGCGTCCTGAACCCGGCTCCTCGCCAGCCTTCCCGGCGCGTCAGCCGGCCCGCCAAAGCGGGTAGACTGCGCGTTTCCCGTTTTTCGACTCCCTGGAGCCGCGTGTGAAACACGTCCTCATCATCGGCATCGGTGCCGGCAATCCCGACTACCTGACCCTGCAGGCCATCGACGCGCTGCGGCGCGCCGACGTGTTCTTCTTGATGGACAAGGGCGCGGTCAAGGAGAAGCTGATCATCCTGCGGCGCGAGATCATCGAGCGCCATGCCGGCCAGCGGCCCTGGCGCATCGTCGAGGCGGCCAGCCCCGAGCGGGGCCCCGACGGCGACAGCTACGTGGGCGCGGTGGAGGCGCTGAACCGCGACAAGCAACAGGTATTCGAGCGCCTGATCGGCGAGGAATTGCGCGACGGCGAATGCGGCGCTTTCCTGGTATGGGGCGATCCCGCGCTCTACGACAGCACCATGCGCATCGTCGGCGCGATCGCCGCCGGCGGCCGCCATGACTTCGAGCACGAGGTGATTCCCGGCATCAGCAGCGTGCAGGCGCTGGCCGCGCGCCACCGCATCGCGCTCAACGAGATCGGCCGCGCGGTCGAGATCGTCAACGGCCGCAGGCTCGGCGCACGCCTGCCCGAGGCGGCCGACAGCGTGGTGGTGATGCTCGACGCGCACAACGCCTTCGAGCGCGTCGAGGACGATGTCGACATCTACTGGGGCGCCTATGTCGGCACGCCCGACGAGATCCTGGTGGCCGGGCGCCTCAGCGAGGTCAGGCACGAGATCGTGCGCGTGCGGGCCGAGGCGCGCGCCCGCCACGGCTGGATCATGGACACCTACCTGCTGAAGAGGTGCGCGCGGCCGCAAGCCTGACGCGGGGCCGCCCGTACCGCGCGGCGCGGCGCGGCGCGATCAGAAGCGATGGCGGATCCCGGTGGCGACCAGCAACTGGCTGCGTTCGCCCGAGGGATCGGCGCTGTTGATCACCGCCAGCGCGCCGGCCGAGGCGCGTTGCAGCAGCGTCTCGGCGTAGACGTCGGTGCGCTTCGACAGCTGGTAGACGGCCTGCGCGGCGCCTTGCTGCCAGTGCTCGGTATTGGCATGCGTGTAGGTATACATGCTCGCCAGCGCGAGCGCGGCCGTTGCCTGCCAGACCGCATTGACCTCGTAGTTCGAGAACGCCACCGAGGGCAGCGCCACGCCGCTGTCGGTGTTCGACACCCCCGTATAGATCGCCCGCGACCAGACGGCGCCCAGCATCACATGGCCGAGCACGTAACAGGCGCCGGCCGCGACGATGTCCTGGCGCTGAGCGCCGAGCGCAGCCGGCGTGCCGTCCTCGCCCGGCAGGTTGGCCGGATCGTAGGCGCCGCCGGCGGCGAGGCCGCGCCCGTCGTGGTGCATCCAGGCGAGGCCGGCATTGAAGGCCGCGTGCGTATAGTTCGCGGCGACCCCATAGGCGCGATTCCGGGCGAAGCGGCCGGCGCCGTTCGACAGCGCGTAGAGGCCGCCGACGCTGAAGCCGCCGTCGCTGCGCCGTCGACGTAGCTGGCTGGCGCTAGTGTATTTTACCGCATTGGCGGCCAGGTAGGTGTTGTTGGCGTTGTCGTTGTCGAAGGGATGGGCGAAGGCGGTGCCGCCCGTGCCGCCCGTCAGCGTGAACGGCGCGGCGTAGTCGTGGATCAGGTCGTATTGATGGCCGAGCGTCAGCGTGCCGAGCTGTTCCGATTGCAGGCCGAGATAGCTCGGATGATCGTTCAGCTGGCTGCCGGCGGTGACCGTGAAGCCGCGTTCGAGCCGGAACAGCGCCTTGGCGCCGCCGCCGAGATCCTCGCTGCCCTGCAGGCCCCAGAAGCTGCCGTCGATCAGGCCGGAGGTGGCGAGGTACTGCGCATGGCCGCCGACGTTGCTCAGGTAGGCGAGGCCGCTGTCGAGCTCGCCGTAGAGGGATACGCTCTGGGCTGCGGCGACGGTGCTCAGGCAGGCGAGCAGGCTGCCCGCGAGCGCATGCGAGGCGATGATCGGCATGGATGCGCCAAGGCTTGCGGATGCGCCAAGGCTTGCGCGTGCGGTCGGCGCGTGGCTTCGCGGGCGAGGCGGCCGGCCTGGCCGGCGCGCGGTCGGGTTCGATGTCATGGTGGCTCCACGGGGTTTCGCGCCCCGAGCGGTCCGATCTTCACGACGAAGGGAGGTCTGGCTTCCGCCGCGCCGGCAGGATGCCGACGCGAACGGTCACAGTGGCGCGACCGCGCCGGATTCGCGCCGGCTTCCACGATTCGTCGTTCGTTTGAGGGGATTCGTTCTGTTTTGTACTGCTGCTTTGTATCGGTTCCGCCCGGCTTGCCGCAGCGAAACGGGGACAGCATAACGGAGGCCGGCGGGGAAACCAAGGGCCGGCCCCGGCGAAGGCGGGTTCGCCTCGATACGACCCCGCGCGCGACTATCTGACGATGCGCAGGGAATGGCGTTGTTGCATAAATCGAGGATAAGAGGCCAGTTCAAATTCCCCGTGAGGGGGCTGTTTACTTTCGCGGCGAGCGGTTAACCTTGGGCACCTGAGCAA
>JAYFRU010000261.1:0-5115 GCA_040946965.1 Burkholderia sp.
CAGTCCGTCCACATCGGCTGAGATCATGAGCAAAGGCATTACTCCGTCCTCGCGCCTGATTTATGCAACAACGCCGTCTATCGTATCAAAGGCTATGACAATCTTCCGCTCCCGTCTGCCGAGTCAAACCACGGGTTGACGAGCCTGAGCGCCGGGTTACCGGCGCGAGGCCGGCGTAGGTGGACGGACCAGCCATAGGTGGCCTCGCTCGTTCGGACAGTCTTCTGAGAATTTTAAGTGGAACGTCCGAGGCAATCATGCTGCCGATTTGATCGCAGGCAGCGTCGCGAAGTATGCCTCATCCGGTGTCTGATCCGCCAAGCTCGAATGGGGCCGTTTCCGGTTGTACAACTCTATGTAATCGTCGATGGAGCGCCGGGCATGACCGACCGACTCGTAGGCCTTCAGGTAGACTTCCTCGTACTTGATACTGCGCCACACCCGTTCGACGAACACGTTGTCACACCAAGCCCCTTTGCCGTCCATCGATAGCTGCACGCCTCGACCCAGTACGGCCTCGGTGAACGCGCCCGCCGTGAACTGGCTGCCCTGATCGGTGTTCACGATATCGGGCAACCCGTGGCGGGCGAACGCTTCTTCCAGTGCCTCGACGGCATGCGTGGCTTCCAGCGTGATGGCCATTCGGTGCGCGAGAATCTTGCGGCTTGCCCAGTCCACCACCGCCGTCAGGTACACGAAGCCTCGCGCCATCGGAACGTAGGTCGTGTCGAGGGCAAACACCTGGTTGGCGCGCGCGATCTTCATGCCGCGCAGCAAGTACGGCCAGATCTTGTGCCGCGCGTTGCGGCGGCTTGTGTTCGGCTTGCAGTACAGCGCCACCACGCCCATGCGCTTCATCAGCGTGCGTATGCGACGGCGGCCGACTTCATGGTCCTCCCGACGCAACAGGCGCGCCAGCATCCGTGCCCCGGCAAACGGGAACTCCATGTGCAGTTCGTCGATTCGCCGCATCAACAACAGATCGGTTTCGCTCACCGGCTGCGGCCGGTAATACGCGCTCGATCTCGCGATGCCGACCAGTCGCGTCTGTTGCGAAATCGGCAAGGCATGCGTACGGTCGATCATCGTTTTGCGCTCAGCAATCCCGCCTTGGTGAGCGCGCCGCTTAAAAAATCATTTTCCAGGCTGAGCTGGCCGATCTTGGCATGCAGGGTTTTCACGTCTACCGGCGGTTCGCTCGACATCGGACCGGCCGCGCCGAACACGTCGGCCGCGCGCTCCTGCAATTGCCGTTTCCATTCAGTGATCTGGTTCGAGTGCACATCGAACTGCTGCGCCAGTTCGGCCAGCGTGCGCTCGCCCTTGACAGCCGCCAGGGCCACTTTCGCTTTGAACGCCGCTGAGTGCGTACGTCGGGTTCGTTTCGTCATTTCCTCGGTTCCTTTGCCAGCATTATCGCTGGCTCAGGCCCCGGCTGCTCCACTTATCCGACCGTCCGAATTTGCGCGGCCACTTCTCATTGGCCGTGGCCCTGGAGCGCCAGACCGAAAACAAGTCTCTTTATGCTTAACGGCACATTTGCCTGGCGGCGTCAGATGCGCGCTTTCGTGTGGGCCGTACTGGATTCGAACCAGTGACCAACGGATTAAAAGTCCGCTGCTCTACCAACTGAGCTAACGGCCCGGCCCTCTTTTTCGCTCGCCACCATGGCGCTTTGCATGCTCGTCTTAACTGATATCGATTGTGCGACTGGTGGGCGGTGCCGGCTCTGTTTTCGGCACGGTTAACGTGAGTACGCCATTGTCGAACTTTGCGAGGGCGCGTCCCGGATCAGCGTATTCAGGCATGGGGATCGTGCGCACGAAGCGTCCATGGGCTCGCTCCAGCCGGTAGCAGCCGTTTTCCTCACTGCGCACATCCTGCTTTTTCTCACCACGCAGCACGATCGCGCCGTCCTCGACGCTCACCTTCACATCTTCGCGCGCCATCCCGGGCAGTTCTGCGGTCACACGTAGCACCGGCCCCTCATCGACGACGTCGATGCGAGGCTGGAAGCGCGATGAACTGAAGTCGCCGAACCATCGTTCGAGCACACTGCGGCCTGCGAATGGGTCGTGAAAAAATTCCTCCACTGTGTTCCATGGTGCTCGTGGAAAAAACCGCGCAATCTCGGACAATGAGGACCCTGACGGTTCGCTCGAAGGCGGACTTTCCGGCCGGTCAGCATCGGGCTTGCGGGCGACTCCGCGAAGAAACCTGAAGGGATTCCATTTTTTCGGATCGGGGCTCATTACATTTCTCTCCTGCAACGCAGAAAAACTGCGGCCGTCCCCGGTATCGAGACGCTGCGTTGGCGGTGGCCGCCAACGCAGAACTACGTGGATGGGACGGCCGCCATTCAATTTTTACTGCCTCCTGCTATCGGTTTCTTCAGTCCGTTCGCACTTCGATGCGGCGCGGCCGGGCTTCGTCGTGTCGCGGGATCGTCAGTTTCAGCACACCGTCCTTCAGGCTGGCGTCAATTTTCGACGCGTCAAAGTCCTGACTGAGCGAAAACGCCCGTGCGAAATGAGGCTCGCGGATCTCGACATACTGCAGGCGCAGCCCTGTGGGTGTGGGTACCGACGCTTCGGCCTCGATATACAGATTGCCGTCCTGCACCTTCACATCGAGCGTCTCCTTCGTGACGCCCGGCATGTCTGCCCACAGCGTGATGCCATGACTGTCCTCGAACACATCCACCACTGGAGTGAATGTGGCCTGTGGCGCCGGCCGTTCGCTCGCGGCGCGCGATACTGCGTTTTGCTCGCGGCTTGCGAGCTGGGTCTTTTCGTTCATGACTGTTCTCCTTGACTGGCTGGACAGAAATTTACTGGACCGTAATGGCTTTCGGTTTCGACGACTCACGCTTGCCGATACTGATGGTCAGGCAGCCGTTGGCGTAGCGTGCCCGCACCTTGTCAGGGTCCGCATGTTCTGGCAGTTCGATTGCGCGCCGGAACGCACCTGAGAACCGCTCCTGCGCATAGGTGCGAACCTCGCCGTCACCCTGCGGGGCAATGCTCTTGCGCTCGCCACTGATGGTCAGCAGTCCCTTTTCGATGGAAACATCGAGTTCGGACGGCGTGAGGCCCGGTACGAACGCGACGATTTCTATCGAGTCATCCGTGGTGCCGATATTGATCTGCGGGAATGTGCCTGTGCGGCTGGAGCGCAGGCTTGACGGAAAGCCGCTGAAAAGGGTATCCATCTGACGTTGCAACCGCGCGAATTCTCCGAACAGGTCGGCGCCGGTATAGACATCACTCATGGTCGTATCCTCCTTGAAAAGGTCACGGAGGCGAACGGGCCTACGCGCTCCAGTCCGCCTGCCAGATGAGGGCAAACAAATCGAAACACGCAGCGCGCCAGACCACTGGCGCGCTGCCTGAGCGAAAAACAAGATAGGAATTGCCGGCCAGAATTTCAAGGGGTAATGGCGGAATTTCTGGCCAGTTGTTGTTGTCCCGACGCAAAGCCTCGGCTTTCCGACTGGAACGGTCCAGCCGCCACACCGTCAGGGCAGCATCTAGACGGAACAACAGGTCGCCACTGGGGTCGCGCGGGGCCCGGGAAGGGGTCCTAATGGACGTCCTGAGCAACCGGCCGGTAAGTAGTCGCGCTGTCGTAAGTGTCAGTGTTTCAACATCGACCGGCTTGCGTAGGAAGGGTGTCCGCGGTGCATATCTTTCGGCTGGCAGGACGACGGCGCGACCACGGGGGGGGCCTACAAAAAAAGCACGTGCATGCGTAACGTTTAAAGGCCAGTTCAAAAAGGCCGCTCAACTCGGCTGAAGCTGTTCCAGCAGACGAGTGAGCAGGCAAGTTTGAGGAATGCTTCGTGAATGTCAGATCGGCGTTCGAAGCGAATGCGAAGACGACGGAATCCATGGAGCCACGAATGAGTCCGTTCGACGACCCAACGGAATTTGCCGAGGCCGCTGCCGTGTTCGGTGCGACGCCTGGCGATGACCGGTCTGATGCCGCGTTCGCGAAGTCGGCGGCGATGCGAGTCGGAATCGTAGCCACGGTCAGCGTAGAGGACCTTGGGCTTGCGAAGCGGTCGGCCGCGAGTGCCGCGAATCGGTGGGATAACGTCGACCAGCGGTAGCAGTTGCGTGAAATCGTTGCGGTTCGCGCCGGTCAGGATTGCGCTGACAGGAACGCCGTTCGCGTCTACAAGGATGTGGTGTTTGGACCCTGGTCGCGCACGATCGGTGGTGTTTGGCCCAGTTTTTGGCCTGCCCCAACGACTCGCACGGACGATGAATCGACAGCCGCATATGAGAAATCGAGCTGGCCTGATTCGCGCAGCTTGTCGAGCAGCAGCCCGTGCAGCTTGTCCCACACCCCGGCCTGCTGCCAGTCGTGCAACCGACGCCAGCAAGTCGCTCCAGAGCCGAAACCCAACCGGGTCGGCAGATGGTTCCATCGCATCCCTGTCTTGAGCACGAGCAGGATGCCATTGAGTGCGGCACGGTCCGAAACCGGCCGGCGCCCGGGGTATCGCTTGCGTCGCGGCTTGGGCCGTGGAAGCGGTTCGATCAGTGCGCACAGCTCGTCATCGATGATAGGTGCTGGCATTCCTTGATCCGTTGTTCAGGCATCCAAGGTTAACCGTTTCACAGGAAAGTAAACAGCCCCTCCGGGCTCTTTTGAACTGGCCTTTTAGCAGCCGCTTCTGTCCCACCTACACTGACACATCCGGCACCGGTGGCGCGCTGCCGATCGTCGCCAACGTCACGATCGATAACATCATCGCTACCGCCACCAAGCAGCAAGGTGCCATCATCGGGATGTCAAACAGCCTGATGGGCGTGCCGAGTTCGGGGGATACGGGCATCAGCATGACGAACACCAAAATCAGCGGCGGCTGAGCCTTTTCAGTGACGAACGGAGTCGCAACTTGGTAGCCCTAGCAGCGTGACGACCTCTGTTGGCACGGACGGCTCGGTCAAGTCGATGATGGCGGGGATGACTTCGTTGGATTGCATTCGCGAGGTGAGGTCAACTTGGACTGCCGGCGTAGCGAGGAGGCAGCTGAAGTTGCCCGCCAAAAATGTATCCCTTGCTGAGGGTGTGTAAAACTCAGGCAAGGAGGAATGCAAGATGGGT
>JAYFRU010000262.1:0-5105 GCA_040946965.1 Burkholderia sp.
GATGATTCACGAACAACTCGCGCAAATCGGCCGGGACCCCAAGCTCGTGCGATCCTTCTTCAGACACCCGTCTGTCTCCTATATTTCTGACTTATGAGTAATTCGAGCAGCGCGCGCGCCGTTTCGCGAGCCGATCGGGCCTTCGTCGGGCTCGCCAGTCAGCGGCGAGCAACAAAACCTGCCGAAAACCCGCAGATTCCGCATAAAAGTGCTGCACGAAGCGTCGCGCCGCTTGTAGAATCCGGCCTTGAAGCATGCACGTCGTGTGCTTCGAATCCAACGACCACACCTGGTAGGAGAAACATGGCGACTTCCGCAAAAAAGGTGGCCAAGAAGGCTGCCGCACCGGCCAAGAAAGTGGCTGCCAAACCTGCAGCGCCCGCGAAGAAAGTAGTGACCAAGAAGGCTGCCTCGAAGGTGCCGGCCGCTCCGACGCCGATCAAGGACAGCTTCACCAAGGCATCGCTGGCAACGCACATCGCCGAGCGCGCTGAAGTCGAGCTGAAGACGGTCAAGGCCGTGCTGGCGACGCTGGAAAACGTAATCCTCGGTTCGATCCACAAGAAGGGTGCGGGCGAGTTCACGCTGCCGGGTCTGCTGAAGATCTCGGCGCAAACCGTGGCAGCGAAGAAGAAGCGCTTCGGCAAGGATCCGTTCACGGGCGAAGAGCGTTGGTTCCCGGCCAAGCCGGCGAGCGTGCGCGTCAAGGCACGTGCGCTGAAGAAGCTGAAGGGCGCAGCAGCATAAGGGAATTGCCGGAACGCCCGGGTCATTCCGGAACGTCGAGGTAGCCCAAAAAGATCCCCGCGTGCGAATAGCGCGCGGGGATCTTTTTATCCGCGCGGCGAGGCGAACCCTGGCGGCGCGATGCGTGGCCAGCAGCCTCGATGGAGCCGGCAGGGCGCCGGGCAGCCGCCGTCGCCGGACGGAAAGGACGAAAAAAAACCAGCCGTCGGCACGAAGCCTCGGCTGGTTCGATCGCTCGGCCATCCAGCGGTGCCTGCGAGCACCGCCGTATCGCCTGGGCGAATAGCTGCTTAGAACTTGTGGCGCAGACCCAGCGCGACCAGTTCCTGCGAGCTCGTGCCGGCGATGCCGTACGCACCGATCGATGCCTGGGCGGTTTGCGTCGTGCCGTCCGCGAGGCGTTGCGTGCCGCTCGCGTGCTGGTACGCGCCGACCAGGTAGACGTCGGTATGCTTGGACAGCGAGTAGTCCGCGCCCAGCGAAGCCTGGTGGTACTTGGCGTCCGTGTCGCCGCTCGCCTTGGTGTACGAGTAGCCGAGGCCGAGCAACAGGGCCGGGGTGGCCTGGTACGTGGCGAAGGCGCGACCGGTGTTGAACTTCTCGGTCTGGCCGAACGACGAGAACGCGTCACGCTTGTATTGCGAGTTGCTGTAGCCCAGGCCGGCCGTGAACGGGCCGAACGTGTACTGGCCGGCGATCTGGCCGATGCCGATCGACTTCGCGTTGGTGTAGCCGCTGTTGATCGGGCCGTCGAAGATCGCGTCCGAAGTGCCGCCCCAGTTCTTGCCGCGCGCGGCGCCGTACAGGTTCGAGGCGTAGAAGTAGCCGCCTGCCACGCCGATCGGGCCGTTGTTGTATGACACCGCAGCCGACCAGGTCTGGCCCGAGCCGTTCGAGCCGGCAACGCCGCCCAGTGCGTAGAAGCCTTCGAACTGCAGGCCGGCGAACACCGGCGAGGTGTACTTGACGGCGTTGTTGACGCGCAGGCTGTTGTCAATGTTGTCGACGTCGCCCGGCGTGGCGAACACGCTGCCGAAGTAGTTGTCGGCCGTGACGGCCTGGACCATGTCGACCAGCGGGTCGTACTGACGGCCCAGCGTCAGCGTGCCGTACTTGTCGCTTTGCAGGCCGACGAAGGCCTGGCGACCGAACATGCGGCCACCCTGACCCAGCGTGCCGTTATTCGAGTTGAAGCCGTTCTCCAACTGGAAGATCGCCTTCAGGCCCCTGCCCAGATCTTCCGCGCCCTTCAGGCCCCAACGGCTGCCCTGCAGGTTGCCGCTGTTCATCTGCCAGCTGTTGTTACCCGTGCCGTTATTGCCGTGTACGTAGGGGATTGCCGTGTCGATCACGCCGTACAGCGTGACGCTCGATTGCGCGTGCGCTGCGCCTGCGGCACCGAGGAGAGCCAGCGAGAGGGTAGACAGAGCGAGTTTTTTCATAGGTAGTGTTCTCCACGCAAAGTGATTCGTTATTTGTTGCTAAATGGAGAATAGCGCAGTGCGTATCTCGCAAGAAACCCCAAAAAATAAAGTGTCTCCAAAACGTCACAACGATAAAAATTGCTTTTATATTAATGGCCTATGAAATTATTTCCGATGCAGGAATAAACTTCGGGCACTCCGTCTTGATTGTTGTGGGAGATGAGGTCACGCTGGATCCTGCCAGGAATGAAGGGGTTCCCATGCAGGAACCGAGGCAGTTGAACGTTTGCGCGTGCGCTTTTGCGCCTGCCCGAGTGGCCAGGCTGGCGGGAATGTCAGCGGCGCGCCAGTTTGGGGCGGGATTTGGAATCGATTACGCGGCAACAGCGGGCCGCGCGGCGGCGCGGCGCGGAATGACTCAGGGATTTTGCCTATTCGTGCGCGGCGTCCGTGCGTGCGCGTCGCGCGTCGCCGCGCGCGGCGGCGAATTCGGCGCCGAGCAGCAGCACGGCCGCCGAGAAATACAGCCACATCAGCAGCACCGCCAGCGAGCCGGCCGCGCCGAAGGCGCTGGCGGTGCCCGCGTGGGCAAGGTACAGCGCGAACAGCTTCTTGCCGGCCGAGAACAGCACCGCCGAGACGATGCCGCCGGTCAGCGCGTCGCGGCGCGTGACATGCGCATCGGGCAGGAACTTCAGCAGGGCCGCGAAGGCACAGGCGAGGATCGCGATGCCGGCCGTGAACTGCAGCAGGTTGCCGACCAGCACGAAGGGCGTGGCGCCCCACAGCCAGCGGCCGATGCAGGTGATCGCGGTATCGAGCAGCAGGGAGACGATCAGCAGGAAGGCCACGCCGAGCACCAGCCCGAACGAGATCAGCCGCACCCGCACCAGGCCGAACACCGAGGACCAGCGTTTTTCCTGGCTCGGCCAGACCATGCCGAGCGCGGTGTTCAGCGAGGAGAAGGTGGCCGAGGCGCCGATCGCCAGCATCACGGAGGAAATCGCCGCTGCGGCGCCGCCGTTGCTGTCGCGACGGTGCGCGTTCTCGACGATGGTCTGCACGCCGGCCGCGGCGTCGTTGCCGATCAGGCTGTGCACCTGGTTGAACACCTCGCCGCGCGCGGCATCGGCACCGAAGAACCAGCCGGCCACGGCGATCACCATCACCAGCATCGGCGCGAGCGAGAAGGCGGAGTAGAAGGCGATGCTGGCCGCCATGGTGGTGCAGTGGTCGGCGGAAAAGCGTCGGAACGCGTCGAGCGCCCAGTTGGCATTGGTCTTGACGAGTTTTTCGGGTGGCTGCGAGAGCAAGGGCTTCATGGCGTTGAGCGCGGGCGCGGCGGGCGCGCATTCGTTGGATGGTTTGGCGGTCGGACGCATTCTGTCCCGAAAAGTTTAGTCGATCGTCCGGGCGCGGGGGCGGTAGCGGTCGCCCTGGCGGCATCGGGCGTCCCGCCGGCCGGGCCGGCGCTTCGCGCGAGCCGGGCTGCCGCATGAGGTCGATCCTGGCATCGATCCCTCGGGCGGGCGCGAAGCCGGCTGCCGGCCCCGCGCAGCCGCCGCAAACGTTGTGCCCGCCCCGGCGCATCGCGCGGCCCGGGGCGGGGCGGCTCGCGCCCCGAAACGGCGCGAATGCCGGTAAGCTGGCGGCTATCGTTTCCGAGCCTGCCAACCTGATCATGACCGACGCATCCCCCCGACGACCGAACCCTATCCAGTGTGAAATCGACCTCGATGCCGAAGGCAAGCACGCAGGCTACCTGCGCCTGCCGCATTCGGTGCACCGCTCCGCCTATGGCTGGCTGCCGGTGCCGATCGCCTCGATTCGCCGTGGCGAGGGGCCGGTGGTGCTGGTGATGTCGGGCAATCACGGCGACGAATACGAAGGCCAGGTGCTCAGCTCGCGGCTGATCCGCGAGCTGCCGGCCGAGCAGGTGCACGGGCAGGTGATCGTGCTGCCGATGGCGAATTTCCCGGCGGCGGAGGCCGGCCTGCGCACCTCGCCGATCGACGACGGCAACCTCAACCGCAGCTTCCCCGGCGACCCGACCGGCACGCCCACCCAGCTGATCGCCGACTACATCGAGCATGTGCTGCTCACGCGCGCCGATTACCTGGTCGACCTGCATTCGGGCGGCAGTTCGCTGATCTATCACGGCGGCAACCTGATCGCGCTGTGGAGCCGCGCGACGCCGACGAGGAGCAGCACGTGAAGGCCTTGCTGAGCGCCTTCGGCCTGCCGCGCGCCTACCTGAACGCGCCGAATCTCAGCTACGCCTCCTCTGCGGCGCGGCGCCAGGGGGCGATCTCGATCCTGACCGAGCTCGGCGGGGCCGGCATGACCGACGCGGCGCTGCTGCGCCAGGGTTGGCAGGGCCTGCTGAATTGCCTCGGCTTCCTTGGCGTGGTGCGCGGGCCACTGGTGCCGGACGGCCCGCCGGCGGTGACGCGCTTCATGCGTACCAGCGGACCCAGGCACTTCGTCTATGCCTACGAGTACGGCGTATTCGAACCGCTGGTCGAACTCGGCGATGTCGTGCGCGAGGGCCAGCCGGCCGCGCGCATCCATTTCCCCGACACGCCGCTGCGCGAGCCGGTGACCCATCGCTTCGAGGCCGCCGGCGAGGTGGTCTGCCGCCGCGTGCCAGCGCAGGTGCGTCGCGGCGATTGCCTGTTCCAGATCGCCGAAGCGCGCGGCGCGGCCTGAGCGGTTTTGCCTCCTGATTCCCGTCGCTCGGGCGCACCGTTCATGGTGTGCCCGACGCTCGTCCCGGCTGTTTCCCGATCGGTTTTCCGAACGATCTGGCGTGGTTGCATAAATCGAGGATAAGGACGGAGTGACCTCCATGTTGTCGACCGCAGGCGATAGGGACGGACTGCGGGCGGGCAAGCGCCGCCATGCGGTTGAGCACGCCTGCACGAATCGAAACCT
>JAYFRU010000263.1:0-5089 GCA_040946965.1 Burkholderia sp.
AACGACATTGGTACGCTGCTCAGCGGGCGGCATAGTCGCCTCGGCTAAGGGATACGAAATTCGCGGGCAAGGTCAGGTTGGTCGATCGCGCGCGTGTCTGCCCCTGATTCGGCAAGCGGCAAGTGGGTGACGTTACTCTGGGACGGAAAGCAACTACATGGTCGCTTCAAGTCGCCGCTAAAGGCCGCTGAATATCACGCCGACTATATTCGAACAGCAACACGCGAAGATCTATCTCCGGAACCCGAACAGGACATGCCCTCGTAGGTTCAGCCTCGATTGAGAGAAATCGCCATGCCGATGTCCGAACATCCGACCGCCGTGACCGTCGAAAACGATGAGGCCTTGACGGCCCACGACTATCGTCATGCCGCGGCGGCACTGCAAATCGCGCTGATAGACGCCGCCCGAGAACGACTCGACGTGCGCGTCACGACCGTGTCGGCATTAGGTTGGCCGATCACCTGGGGCGAGCTGCTAACGATCGAGCGCAGAGCATTCGCACGATCGTCGGTTCAGGCGTGCGATCCGACCGTGCTCGAAATTTTCCCTCGACTCGAAAACAGTCGCTGGCTCAATCCGGGATTGAGCGTCGAGGCGGATCTGAATCGCGACGACGACGATCTTCCCATTGTGATAATGATCGTACGCGCGATGCGGAACGCTATTCGGAATATGCCTGAAGCGGCGCCGCGCAACGACAGCGGACCCGTGACATGATCCGCCGCACGAGCACGCGACGTCGACCGCGCGGGCAACTCGGCAAGCGCTTGTTGTTGCCATTGCCGCGGGAAGAAATCGAGCAGATGTCACTGCAGTACCATGCAGCGCTCGAGGCGATCCGGATGAAGCAAGGCAGCGCGCACGGCATGAAAATTCTGCTGCAGATGATCATCCTGACCGGTTTCATCGACGACGCACGCCGGCAAGATATCCGCGCTGATGCGCTGTTGGCCGCTGAACGCGGGATCCTGGCCGCGTTCGAACGGGGTCAACGCGAAAATGAATGGACGTTCGACGAGCCGACCGACGCGCTCGTCGCGACGTTGCTGGCTTGGCACGACGATCAACTGCGCACAGCCCCGCTCGCCGTACTGATGGAGGCAACCGAGCGAGTCGGCCGTATGGCCGAAGGAAAATCGTACGAGCGACCGCCGACGCGCTTCACACCATGATTCCGTGGGTTTGGTCGACAATGGAGGCGCACAGAGGTGGCTGCGCAAATTCGGACAGTCGGATAAGTGGAGCAGCAGAAGCGGCTTCGCTACAATGATCTGGTTGCTTCGGCAGTGATCCTGCAGAACACGGTGGACATGATGCAGGCGCTGCGCGAGATGGTCGCGAATGGCGAGAAAGTCCGCGCCGAAGATATTGCTTTCCTGAGCCCGTACCCGACCCACAACATTCGGCGCTTTGGCCACTATAAACTGCATCTGGACCGTCGTCCGGAAGCCTGGATCAGGGATCCGCTGTTCGGTCATGCGCCCCGTCACTATCCATCCCGCCCATGAGTGCACGCCCGGCTACGACCACGACCTATTTCGGCGACGTTGACACTGCGGCGCTGACACGGCTCGAATCGAGTTACGACACGACGCGGCTGCTTGCGGCTGTGGATATTGTCGATCGCATCCGAATCCAATTACACGATCCCGAAGGGCTGCGCGACGATTTGCTGGCCATCCACACCATGGCGCATTCAGTCTTGAACGGCGTGCCGTCGGTGCCATCACGGCGCGAAGGCACCTTCCCCGAGCAGGTGCTGGATGCGCTCGACCTGATCGACGAATTCGTATCGGAATTGACACGCGTGAGGGCGATTCTCGAGCCGCGCGACGCGTTATATCCGGATGACGAATTTGGCGAGGACTGAATTCAGTCAATGGACCCGAAATGAGCCGTCTAGGCTCTGCTATCGCCCAGTGCGCGTGCCGAGCATACGGCGACTCGCTGTCAATCGGATAAATCCGAAAACCGGAATTTGTATTTTCCGTCAACGACTTAGCAATTGTTGACAGTGATTTTCCGGGCGTTTGGTAAGCTCGCGCACAATAACCAACGAATGGACGCGGGCCGCGTCGACGAGAATGAATAAAAATACTCACCACCTGGTGTATTCCAGGCTTCGGGGTATGGTGGTCGCTGTTGCGGAAACCGCGACGGCTGAGGGCAAATCGGCAGCGGGCGAGGCGCGCGCGCAGCGGCGGTCGTCGGCGTCCGGCGCTCGCGTTGTGATGGCGGGCATCGCTGCACTCGGCATGCTACCCACCCTGTCCGGTGCGCAGATCGTTCCGACGCTTGGCACCAGCACGCAGGTAATCCAAACGCCGAACGGCCTGCCGCAAGTCAACGTGGCGCGTCCGTCGAGTGCGGGCGTATCGGTCAACACCTACAACCAGTTCGACGTACAGCGCGCTGGCGCGATCCTGAACAACTCGGCCACGATGGTTCAGACCCAGCAGGCGGGCTGGATCAACGGCAATCCGAATTACGGCGCCGGGCAGGCCGCGCGGATCATCGTCAACCAGGTCAACAGTCCGAACCCCTCTCAAATTCGGGGCGCCTTGGAGATCGCGGGCGCCCGCGCGGAGCTCATCCTGGCGAATCCGTCTGGGATCTTCGTGGACGGTGGAACCTTCCTGAATACCAGTCGTGCGACCTTGACGACCGGCGTGCCGTATTACGGCGCCGATGGTTCGCTCGCCGGATACAACGTCAACCGCGGGCTCGTGACCGTCTCGGGCGCCGGCCTGAACGCAACCGGTACTGATCAGGTGGACCTTATCGCCCGCGCTGTACAGGTCAATTCCGCCATCTATGCGAAAAATCTGAACGTGATCGCCGGCGCACAGCAGGTCAATCACGACACGCTCGCCGCGACGCCGATTCAAGGCGATGGGGCTGCCCCGGCCGTCGCGATCGACGTCGCGATCGACGTCGCACAATTGGGCGGCATGTATGCCAACAGGGTGTTTTTGGTTGGCAACTCCGCAGGCGTGGGTGTCGCGAACGCTGGCACGATCGCGGCGCAGGCAGGCGACCTGACGCTGCAATCGGACGGCCGTCTGGTGCTCACGGGCAAGACGACGGCGAGCGGCAATCTCGCGCTGTCGGCCGCTGGCGGCATCCAGAATAGCGGCACGACCTACGCGCAACAATCGCTGTCGGCAAACACCGCTGCGGATCTCGCGAACAGCGGCACGCTCGCGGCGCAGCAGAATTCGACAGTGAATGCCGGCAGCGTCAATTCGACCGGTACGCTCGGCGCGGGTGTGAACAACGACGGTTCCGTCGCGCACAGTGGCGATTTAAACCTGACGGCGTCGGGCGAACTGGCCGCGACCGGCCAGAATGTGGCGGGCGGTAACGCATCGCTGACGGGCGCCAACGTGAATCTGGCCGGCAGCCAGACGGCGGCGAACGGCAATCTGTCGCTGAACGCGACCGCTGGCGACGTGAACCTGTCGAACGCAACGACCAGCGCGCAAGGCGCCGTTCAGGCGAATGCGGCGGGCACGATGATCAACGATCACGGCAGCCTGTCGAGCGGCGGCGGCACGACGCTGACTGGAGGTGCTCTCTCGAACCAGGGTGGCAAGGTCTCGTCGCAGGGCCTGCTGTCGATCAACGTGGCCGGCCAGGTCGCCAACCAGTCCGGTGAACTGGTATCCGAAAGCACGGCGGACGTGCGCGGCGGCGCCATCGCAAACAACCAGGGCACCATCCAAAGCGCGGCTGGGATGACCGTGGCTGGCGCGTCGTTGGACAACACGGCGGGTCGGATCACGTCGCTCAACAGCGATGGCCTCTCCGTGACGACCAGCGGCCAGTTGATCAATGCGGCGGATACCACCGCGAACGGCGCGCAAGGCGGCGTCATCGGCGGCAACGGCGATGTGTCGGTCCAGGGCGCAAACGTTGTCAATCGCGGCGCGATCACATCCAACACGAATCTGCGGGTATCGGGCCAGTCGGTCGACAACGGCAGCGGCACGCTGCAGGCTGCGCAAAAGGTGGCTGTCGATGCAGGCGCGCGCTTGGTCAACAACGGCGGCTCGATTGTCGGTCAGACGGCAGTGCTGACTGGCACGACCCTCGACAACAGCGCCGGCACCGTGCAGGCCGAGCAGATGTCGTTGAATGCGACCGACCTCGTGAATCACGGCGGCACCATCACGCAGACCGGCGCCGGCGCGATGAGCGTGAACGTGTCGGACATGCTCGACAATTCCAGCGGCGGCACGCTGCAAACCAACAGTACCGATCTGACGCTCGCGCCTGCCGCACTCGTCAACGATGGCGGGACGATCACGCATGCGGGCAACGGCACGCTGACGCTTGGCGGCAGTACGGGTTCGGTTTCGAACGTCGGTGGCGCGATCGCCAGCAACGGGCGCGTCGTCGCGCAAACCGGCGCACTGAACAATACGTTGGGCGCGATCAACGCGCAATCCGGACTGGCGGCAACCGTCGGCGGCACGCTGACCAACGCGAACGGCAAGCTGTTGTCGAACACGGATCTGAGCGTCACCAGCGGTACGCTGGCGAACGACGGCGGCCAGATCGGCGCGAACACGAACGCGACGATCCACACAGGCTCGATGACGAATCGGGGCGGCTCTGTCGTCGCGCCGAACCTGTCGATTACCGCCGGTTCGACGCTCGACAACAGCGGCGGCAAGCTCGAGGCCAATCAGCTTGCGCTGACGGCCGCAAACCTCGTCAACCACGGCGGCTCGATCACGCAATACGGATCGTCGGCAATGGGCCTCAACGTCAGCGGCACGCTCGACAACTCGGCCGCCGGCGTGATTCAGACCAACAGCACGGACCTGACGCTCAAGCCTGCCGAGTTGAACAATGCGGGCGGCACCATTACGCACGCCGGCACGGGTACGTTGACGATCGCGCCGGGCAATGGTTCCAGTGCCCTGAACAACGCGTCGGGCACCATCGTGACGAAGGGACAAGCGGTCGTCGATGCGAGCAGTTGGAACAATGCGAGCGGTATTCTTGCCGCGCAGCGCGGCATCCACGCGACGATTGCGGGCGACGTGAACAACGCGCAGGGCCTGCTGCGATCGGACTC
>JAYFRU010000264.1:0-5087 GCA_040946965.1 Burkholderia sp.
TTGTTAACAGAGGCCTCGCTGCGACCGTTGCGCGTAAACGTCACCGCGCCAAATCGGATTTATGCAACAACGCCTCGGCGCTGCGCGCGCGGATCGGCATGGTGTTCCAGCACTTCGAGCTGTGCCCGCACATGAGCGTGCTCGACAACATCGTGCTCGCCCAGCTCAAGGTGCTGGGCCGGCGCCGCGACGAAGCGGAGGCACGCGCGCTCGCGCTGCTCGAGCGCGTCGGGCTGCGCGCGCAGGCCGGCAAGTATCCGGCGGCCCTGTCGGGCGGCCAGCAGCAGCGCGTGGCGATCGTTCGCGCGCTGGCGATGGATCCGGCCGCGATGTTGTTCGACGAGCCCACCTCGGCGCTCGACCCCGAGATGGTCAACGAAGTGCTCGAGGTGATGACCGACCTGGCCCGCGAGGGCATGACGATGATGGTGATCACGCACAAGATGGGCTTCGCGCGGCGCGTGGCCGATCGCGTGATCTTCATGGAGCGCGGCGCGGTCGTCGAGGATGCCACCGCCGAAGCCTTTTTCGAGGCGCCGCGCTCGGAGCGCGCGCGCCTGTTCCTGTCCCGCATCCTCACGCATTGAGGCGGCCTCGCCGCTTTTTCCAACCCAGCCACTGCCTGATCCCACCATGGAACATATCCGCATCCGTCCGTTCAACACCAAGCACATCTATCCCGAGCAGTCGCTCGACAACGACCTCGCGCAAGGCGTGGTGGCCGGCAAGATGGTCTTCCTGCGCGGCCAGATCGGCCAGGATCTCGACACCTCGCAATCGGCCGGCATCGGCGACGCGGCGGCCCAGGCCGAGCGCGCGATGGCGAACGTCAAGATGCTGCTGGAAGAGGCCGGCAGCAAGCTCGAGGACATCTGCAAGATCACCGTCTACCTGACCGACGTGCGCTATCGCGAGGCGGTCTATCGCGTGATCGGGCGCTGGCTCAAGGGCATGCACGCGGTGTCGACGGGGCTGACCGTGACGGCGCTGGCGCGCCCGGAATGGCTGGTCGAGATCGACGTGATCGCCGTCAAGCCATGAGCGCGTCGCGCGATCCGGTCGAGCTGCTGGCGAGGCTGGTGGCGCTCCACTCGATCAGCCGCCAGCCCAACCTCGACCTGATCGGCTTCGTGGCCGACTACCTGCGCGAGCATGGCGTCGAATCGCGGCTGGTGCCTCATGCCGACGGCACGCGCGCCAACCTCTACGCCACCATCGGCCCGCGCGAGCGCGGCGGCCTGTGCCTGTCCGGCCATGCCGACGTGGTGCCGGTGGCGGGCCAGCCCTGGAGCAGCGATCCGTTCGCGCTGGTGGAGCGCGACGGCCGCCTGTACGGGCGCGGCAGCTCGGACATGAAGGGGTTCCTGGCCTGCGTACTGGCCTCGGTGCCGGCCTTCGTCGCCGAGCCGCTGGCGGTGCCGATCCATCCCGCCATCAGCTACGACGAGGAGATCGGCTGCGTCGGCGTGCGCGGCCTGCTCGACGAACTCGCGCGTGACGCGGCGCGGCCGCTGGGCTGCATCATCGGCGAGCCGACCGGCATGCGGCTCGGCTCGGCGCATAAGGGCAAGCGCGCGTTCCGCTGCTGCGTGCGCGGCCTGGCGGCTCACTCGGCGCAGCCGCAGCTCGGCGTGAATGCGATCGAGTACGCGGCCGAGCTGGTCACGGCGCTGCGCCGCAGCGCCCGTGCGCTGGAAACCGAAGGCACGCGCGACGCGCGCTTCGATCCGCCCTGGAGCACGGTGCAGACCGGCACCATCGAGGGCGGCGTGGCCGTCAACGTGGTGCCAGATCATTGCGCATTCGACTTCGAGATTCGCGAGCTGCCGGGGCCGGACGGCGAGCGCGTGGTCGAGGCGCTGACGACACTCGCGCGCGAGACGCTGCTGCCGGAGATGCGGCGCGTGGCACCCGAGGCCGCGATCGAGCTGGAGCCCTTGTCGGCCTATCCCAGCCTGCGCGACGATGCCGGCTCGCTCGAATTGAAATCGCTGTGCGCCGGCTGGCTCGGCGACGAGCGCGAGACCACGCTGTCGTGCGGCACCGAGGGCGGCTTGTTCCAGTCGATCGGGATCCCCGCCGTGGTCTGCGGCCCGGGCTCGATCACGCGCGCGCACCGGGCGGACGAGAATACGTGCGGCGCGACGAGCTGGCGGCCTGCATGGCCTTCCTAGCGCGCTTCTCCGAGCACTGCCGCGCGCCCGGGCTGACGCGAGCCGCGCGGCCCGCTTCAGTGGCTGCCGCGCGTGCCGGCGACGGCCGGCTGGTTCTCCAGCTTGCCGAACACGAAGGTCGACAGCACGGTGATGGTGCCGACCAGCAGGAAACTCATCTGGATGCCGAACAGCGTCGAGCCGCCGTGCGCGCCGATCAGGCTAGCGAAGCCGCCGCCGATCGACACGCCCAGGCCGGTGGCGAGCATCTGCACCATCGAGAACAGGCTGTTGCCGCTGCTGGCGTCGCGATGCAAGAGGTCCTTCAGCGTGACGCTGTTCATGGCCGCGAACTGCATCGAGGTCGCGCCGCCGAACGAGGCCATCAGCGCGAGGTCGAGCAGCAGCGGCGTATGCGGCGAGAGCGTGGCGAAGCCGAGGATCGAGACGCCCACCACCAGCGTGTTGACCTTCAGGAAGGGCACGTAGCCGTAGCGCCTGACCAGCGGCGCGATCATGCGCTTGGTGATCACGCCGGCGACGGCGGCCGGCAGCATCACCAGCCCCGCGTGCAGCGGCGAGTAGCCGAAGCCGAGCTGCATCTGCAGCGGCAGCAGGAAGGGCACCGCGCTGCTGCCGATCCGGCACACCAGGTTGCCGATCAGGCCGACGCTGAAGCGGCGCTCGAACAGGCCGAGCCGGAACAGCGGCTGTTCGCGACGGCGCGCGTGCGCCACGTAGGCCAGCACCGCGAGCACCGAACCCAGCGCGGCCAGCGCAATCCAGGCCGCGTGCGAGGCGGCGCCCGGCATGTCGAGCGCCAGCGAGCTGCCGAGCATCGCCAGCGACAGCAGGGTGCAGCCGATCACGTCGAAGGGCTGCCGCTCGTCGAGCCGGTCGGCCGGCAGGTAACGCCTTACCGCGAGCAGGCCGAGCGCCGCGATCGGCACGTTGACGAAGAAGATCCAGCGCCACGACAGCGCCTCGGCGAACCAGCCGCCCAGCGTGGGGCCGACGATCGGCCCGACCTGACCGGCGATCGAGATGAAGGCCAGCGCGCCCACATAGGCTTCGCCGGGCACGCTGCGCAGCACCGCGAGCCGGCCGATCGGCAGCAGCATCGAGCCGCCCACGCCCTGCACCACGCGCGCCACCACCAGCTGCGTGGCGGTATGCGAGCCGGCGCAGGCCAGCGAGCCGATCGCGAACACCAGGATGGCGGCGAAGTAGACCGAGCGCGTGCCGTAGCGGTCGGCGAGCCAGCCCGAGGCGGGCGTGAGCATCGCCATGGTCAGGGTGTAGGCCACCACGATCGAGCGCATCGACAGCGTGTCCTCGCCGAAGGCATGCGCGATCGAGGGCAGGGCGGTATTGACGATGGTGGTGTCGAGCGCCTGCATAAAGAAGCCGCCGGCCACGATCCATAGCAGGGCCGATTGGGAAACAGAACGCGTCATGTCGGGAAGCGGGGGTCGGTAACAAAAACGAAAGCCTGGCGGATCCGTCCGTCAGGCCTCGGCGCGCGTGAGCCGAGCCTTGCAGTTTGCCAGAGCAAGCTTACGAGGAATCGACAGTCCCTTTGCCGCAGCCCTGGCGGCGCTATCGAGCGCGTTCGGCGCTCGTCATTTCGCGGGGCAGCGGGCGGTGGCGCTCACCACCGTGTCGTTGCGCGGGTCGGGGTCGCCGCCGACGCTCACCACCGACAACGTGCCGACGGCGTTGCGATAGGTGTAGCTGCAATAGCCGAGGCCGGTGCCCGCGCAGTCGCTCGCCTCGATCACGCCATGCCGAGCGAGATCGGCGGCCACGTCGTAGCGCGGGTCGCCGCGTTTCGCGCGCACCGGCCGCCAACCCTGTGCGATGAAGAGTTTCCGCGCTTCGGCGATCGACTTGCCGAACACGTTGGGCACGCTCGCGCGGCCCCGGCAGAACGATCGCGAGGCGGCTACCGCGGTCAGGCGCAGCCCTTCGTCCTGTTGATGCAGCTCGGCGACCGGGCCGCCGACGCCCTAGCCGTCGCCGACCAGCAGCCCGCCCGTTTCCAGCGCCTCGAGCCTGCCCAGCTGCTAGTCGGCCTGACGCACGGTATAGGCGAGCGCGACCAGGCGAGTGCCGTCGAAGATGCCGAGGTTGGCATGGCGCGGCGTGCAGATCGTGCTGGTGCCGGGCTCGAAACCGCTCGCGAAGGACACGGCGCGATAGCGACCGAGCGGCGCCTCGGACATCACGAACCAGCCGAGCTTCTCGACCTCCCGGCCGGCGGCCGACAAGGCCTCGGCAGGCTCGCGGTAATGCGCGCAGAACTCGGCCGGCGCGCCGTGTTCGGGCGAGGGCGGCAGCACCGCGAGCGGCACCAGCGAGGCGCCGGCCACCTCGGAGGCGGTGCTCGGCGTCCGCGCTGCGGCAGCCGGCGCGACGGCCGACAAGATGGATGCGCACGCAAATAGACAAACGGCGGCGGGCAGGCCGCAGCGAACGCGACGGGATGCGCGAGCCTGGGCTTGGACATGGGCGAATGCCGGGGCTGAGAAGGCCGCCCGAGGGGCATGCAGCATGCTGCGACTCTCCGATGAAGGACGTTTGGGCGCCCACGGCCGGCCGCGAGCGAGGCCATGATGCCCCAAAACGGGGGCCGGGCTCGAGGGGACAAAGTTCCTGTCGAATTTTCAATGAGACGGACAGTCACCAATCGTGGACGGAGGGGCGCTCGTTTTTTCGGCTGGAGAATTTAGGATTCGTCTTCACGAACAGCCGGAAAGACACGGCTCGCGCTGAAATCTCATAAATTTGGGTCTTCGCGGAAAAGTGTGATGACTTTTCATGATAAAACTGCCTGAGAGCCAGTCTGGAAGGGGGCTGGCGGGATGTGAGTGGCACACGAAATCGGGCATGATTTCGCGATGGCTACTTCACGCAAACACAAGCGTCTCTCGG
>JAYFRU010000265.1:0-5061 GCA_040946965.1 Burkholderia sp.
CGCACGCCAGCATCCGGATGACGTTGTCGACGACCGCCGGTCGGATCTCGTCGCCGCGCGACTGAACATATCGCCACAACGCATCGTCTCGCTGGAACCGCTGTTTGATCGGACTGACGGTTCGAATGACGAGCCCCTCGCATGGACACGGCCATTTCTGACTCTACCATGTCGCGCCACTCGCACACGATCGGCCTTCTCCGTGCGTGAGCCTGCACGTCCCCGCGCTTTTCGAGATGGCCCGGGCCGGCGCTTGCCACCGGGCCTCGAGCTGCCGTACCGCGCGCAACCCTGCGCGCGGTACGGCATAATCGTCAGGTTTGCATCGGCGGGCGCTCAAGAGGCGCCTGTTGTGGTGCGCGCAGGCGTGTCTCGACGAGCCCAAAGGCGTTTGTCGACGAGGCCGCCGCTTTTCCCGGTCACTTTCTGTTTCGCTACCACAACAATGCCCGCATACCGTTCCAAAACTTCCACGGCCGGCCGCAACATGGCAGGCGCGCGTTCGCTCTGGCGCGCCACCGGCATGAAGGACGAAGATTTCTCCAAGCCGATCATCGCGGTGGTCAATTCGTTCACCCAGTTCGTGCCCGGCCATGTCCACCTGAAGGACCTGGGCCAGCTGGTCGTGCGCGAGATCGAGGCGGCCGGCGGCGTCGCCAAGGAATTCAACACCATCGCCGTCGACGACGGGATCGCGATGGGCCACGACGGCATGCTCTATTCGCTGCCGAGCCGCGACATCATTGCCGACTCGGTCGAGTACATGGTGAACGCGCATTGCGCCGACGCGATGGTCTGCATCTCGAACTGCGACAAGATCACCCCCGGGATGCTGATGGCCGCGATGCGCCTGAACATTCCCGTGATCTTCGTGTCGGGCGGCCCGATGGAAGCCGGCAAGGCCAAGCTGGCCGTGCCGGGCACCAACACCATCCAGATCAAGAAGCTGGATCTGATCGACGCGGTGGTGATGGCCGCCGACAGCAAGGTGAGCGATGCCGACGTGGCCGAGGTCGAACGTTCGGCCTGTCCGACTTGCGGGTCGTGCTCGGGCATGTTCACGGCGAATTCGATGAACTGCCTGACCGAGGCGCTGGGCCTGTCGCTGCCGGGCAACGGCACGGTGGTGGCCACGCACGCGGACCGCGAGCAGCTGTTCAAGCGCGCGGGCAACCGGATCGTCGAGCTGGCGCGCCGGTATTACGAGCAGGAAGACGTCACGGTGCTGCCGCGCTCGGTCGGTTTCAAGGCGTTCGAGAACGCCTTGACGCTCGATATCGCGATGGGCGGTTCGACCAACACGATTCTTCACCTTCTGGCGATCGCGCAGGAAGCCGAGATCGACTTCTCGATGACCGATATCGATCGGCTGTCGCGCGTAGTGCCGCAGCTTTGCAAGGTGGCGCCGAACACGAACAAGTATCACATCGAGGATGTGCATCGCGCCGGCGGGATCATGGCGATCCTGGGCGAGCTGGAGCGGGCAGGGAAGCTGCATACGGATGTGCCGACCGTGCATGCGAAGACGCTGGGCGTGGCGCTCAAGCAGTGGGATATCACGCTGACCGACGACGAAGCCGTGAGGAAGTTCTACATGGCGGGTCCGGGCGGGATCCCGGCGCAGGTGGCGTTCAGCCAGGATGCGCGTTGGCCGAGCCTGGATCTGGATCGTGCCGAAGGGTGCATTCGCTCGTACGAGCACGCGTTCAGCAAGGAAGGCGGCCTGGCCGTGTTGACCGGCAATATCGCCAAGGACGGCTGCGTGGTGAAGACGGCCGGCGTCGATGATTCGATCCTGGTGTTCGAAGGCCCGGCGCATGTGGTCGAGTCGCAGGACGAGGCGGTCGAGAACATCCTGGCCGACAAGGTCAAGGCCGGCGACGTGATCATCGTTCGCTACGAAGGGCCGAAGGGCGGGCCGGGCATGCAGGAAATGCTCTACCCGACCAGCTATATCAAGTCGAAGGGCCTGGGCAAGGCCTGCGCGCTGCTGACCGATGGGCGGTTCTCGGGCGGTACCTCGGGTCTGTCGATCGGGCATTGCTCGCCGGAAGCGGCGGCGGGCGGGGCGATCGGCCTGGTGCGCGATGGCGACCGGATCCGCATCGATATTCCGAATCGGACCATCGATGTGCTGCTCAGCGACGAGGAACTGGCCAAGCGCCGCGTCGAGCAGGATGCGAAGGGCTGGAAGCCGGTGCTGCCGCGGCCGCGCAAGGTGTCGGCGGCCTTGAAGGCATATGCGAAGCTGGTGATGTCGGCGGACAAGGGCGCGGTCAGGGATCTGTCCTTGCTCGACGACTGAGAGGTGATGCCGAGGGATTCGCCGCGCAGCCGGCGGATTCTCCCCGGCCCGGCCGTTGATGACAATGCCGCCCGATGGGCGGCATTTTTCATGGGCGGCGGATTCTCGCCGATCGGCATGGCATGCGGATCCCGCCAGATCGGCCCGCCTTCGGCATGAAATCGGCAAGTTGTTCTTATTTGGCGCGATCGTTTGCCAAAATGCGGGAAAAATTACGATACGTCTGGAAATTTTATTCGACGTCTATCGTTTATCTCGCTTTTCCCTTACAGTTGCGTGGCTACGGACCCAAGAGTCCGCCGGATAGAACTTGAGATAAGGGAAAGACATGAGCACGGCGCCGCTTGGCGGCAGTCTGGCCGGCCTTGCCAGTCCGCTGGGTGCGCCCGCGGGACTCGGTGGCCTGGTTGGTTCGCTCGCCACCAATATCGTCAGTCAGGCAGGACCTCTCGGTGGGCTCGTCGGTCACGTGGATACGCTGCAGCGTGCCGCGCAACTGGCGCAGACGGGTTTCTCGCTGCTCCAGCGTCCACCGGCCGCCATCGCCGATTCGATCAACCGCACGGCGGGCAGCACGGCGAAGCTCACGCAGATGAATTGCTACGTGACGCTCGACACGCCGCTTGGTGAGGACGTGATGCTGGTGAGCGTGGCGGTGGTGGACGAGCACGTCAACCGGCTGCCCGAGATGCATCCCGATCTGCTCTCGCACCGGCATGACCTCAAGCCCGCCGACCTGATCGGCCAGCAGGTCAGGCTCAGGGTCGATCCGCAATCGAAGCAGCCGCTGCTGGCGGCCGTCACCGCCGCGAGCGGAGACGAGACACGCAGCTTCGATGGTTACGTCTCCTCGTTCGACCGCGTCGGCAATCCCGGCAGCGTCACCCAGTACCACATGTCGGTGGTGCCCTGGTTTTGGTTCCTGACGCGCTCGACCGATTGCCGGATCTGCCAGAATCAGACCGCGCAGGACATCCTGGCAACGGTGTTCGGCGATCACGGCTTCAGTGACTTCGTCTTCGAGATCAGTTCGGCGCAAAAGCCGCTCGAGTACGTGGTGATGTATCAGGAGTCCTACTACAACTTCTGCGCGCGGCTGATGGAGCAGGAAGGGCTGATCTGGACGCACCGCTACGAGAAGGACAAGCACGTGCTCGCGATCGGCGACAGCAATGCCGTGTTCCGCCCGATCGAAGGGCTGGGCAGCGTGCCCTATGCCGACAGCGCCTCGAGCGAGCACAACGGCATCGATCAACTGCACCAGGGCGGCCATTTCGGCGTCGGCAAGATCACCTACCGGGATTTCAACCACCAGACGCCGTCGTCGCCGCTGATGATGGTCGAGGCCGAATCCACGCTGAAATATGCGCGCCTCGCCTCCACCGAGCGCTTCGAGCATCAGTCGCTCTACGACCACAGCGCCGACGGCGACCGCTATGCGCGTCTGGCGATCGAGGCGGAGGAGGCGCAGGGGCAGCGCTACACGGGGCAGGGTTATGCCTGGCGCATGACTACGGCCGGCAGCGTGAGCGTGACCGGCCATCCGGTGGCGGCCGACAATCAGGAGTACGTGATCCTGCAGGTGCGTCACGAAGCCGTCAACGATTATGCCCAGCACGCGGCGAAGCTGCCGTACCGCAACAGCTTCGTGCTGTTGCCGCAGAAGGTGGCGTACCGCTCGCCGCGCGCCACCGCGAAACCGCTGATCCAGGGCACCCAGTCCGCCATCGTGGTCGGCCCGAAGGGCGAGCAGATCCACACCAACGGCAGCTGCGTGAAGCTGCATTTTTTGTGGGACCGGCGCGGCAAGCTGGATGGCTCCGATTCGATGTGGGTTCGCGTCTCGCAGCCCTGGGCCGGTGCCGGCTGGGGGGCGGCCGCGATTCCGCGGATCGGCCAGGAAGTGCTGGTCGCCTTCAACCAGGGCGATCCGGACAACCCGGTGATCGTGGGCCGCGTCTTCAACGGCGACCAGGGCAATCCGTACCACGGTGCGGCGGGCCAGACCATGGGCATCAAGAGCCAGACGCACAAGGGCGAGGGCTCGAACGAACTGCGCTTCTCCGACGTGAACGGTGGCCAGGAAGTCTTCCTGCACGCGCAGAAGGACATGAACACCGTCATCAAGGATACCGAAACGCATACCGTCGAGGCCGGCGCGCGCACCGTGTCGCTGCTCAAGGGCAGCGAGACCAAGCAGATCGCCCAGGGCGGCATGACGGAGACCATCGCGCTGACTCGCGACACCACGGCGAACGTGATCAACACCAAGGCAATCGCCAGCAAGGCCGGCCCGGGCATGCAGAGCCATCAGGCCAGCGACGGCATCGAGCATCGTGTCGGTGAAAGCGTGGTGACCCTGACGCCGGATGGCATCAAGCTGTGCCACGGCCCCTCGACCATCCTCATCAATGCCAACGGCATCTATCTCGACGGACCGGTCATCCATCTGAACCAGGGCAGCGCGCAGACGCCCGAGCAGGCGCTGGCGCTGCAGTGGGCCGCCGCCCAGGTCATGATCGCGCAGGGCCTCGCGAGCCCCGATCCGGCCACGCGCGCCGCAGCGGGCAAGCTCGTCGAGTCCCTGAAGGCGCAGCAGCTCGCCAAGCTCGCCGACCACGTCTATCACCCGAACGATCCGCCGCCGACCGGCTGGAAGGCGATCGGCAATGATCCGGAAGAGCTATCGTTGAAAGTGGTGTACGCGGCGTAGGGAGGAGGCAGGAGAAGGCGGTGGCGATTGAAGGAGAATGTTG
>JAYFRU010000266.1:0-5037 GCA_040946965.1 Burkholderia sp.
GGATATAAAGCTGCAACCCATCCTGTCGCAGTCGGAACACACGAAAAACCTTCGCAAACGGGAGGCGTTCATATAATAGGCCATGTTCTCCTTGTTCGCTGTGTCGTCGACCATTCCCTTCGCCGCGCGCTCGAGCATGTCGGTCCAGTAGGTCGTTGCCTGCGTCACGCAACTCGCATCGCCACGACAGACCGCTTGCGCTTTCTCCTTCGCGAGCTGTTCGACGACCTTCACCTCTTCTACGTGAAGCTGCCGATTGTAAAGCTCGTTGTTGATGGCCGAGCCTGCACCGGCCAGCGCACCGGATGAACCGCCACCAGCGACAGCACCAGCCGCCGCACCGCCGGCCGTCGCCACGATCTCGTTCAGTGCATTGCGCGCCGCAGCTTGCGCGCTCAGGGGCAACTGGCTCACCGTCTGATCAATGATCGGCTGCGCCAAGGACTGCAACACGTCTCCGGCCAGCGAGCCGGCTACCGCGCCACCAATGTTCCCCCCCGATAGCGCTGCGCCGATCGCCGCCACGGCGGCATGCAGCGCGTCGCGCCCCGCACCGCCTTCGCCGAACAGCGCCTTCATCTGCGGATTACTATTTTCCAACTGCGTCGCCGCTTCCGCCACCGCGAAAGTCGCGACCTTGCCGAACGCCTGCGCAAACGCCAGGTTGTTCTGGACCTTCTGCAGGTTGAACGTGTTTTCCACCGTCTGGTTCGCGTTCGCGGTGTCGCGCGACAGGCCAACCGTGCTATCCGTGCCGCTCTGTTCGTCCGACTTCACGACGATCTGCGCCGGACTTACCGCCGCGTGCGTGACGCCGCTCGCGCTATCACCTGTCTGTGCGAAAGTCGGCCCTCCCGAGATCGAAAAACCCTCCGATGATCCGGAATACGACATCTTGTTCTGGATGTCGGTAAATCCGAGACTGCCGGTCGTCAGCGTATTGCTGTCGGCCGGTGCGGCACTCGCGATCTGCGCGCCGTTGAGTTGCGTGTGGCCCGCCACGTTGACATCGAACCCTTCCTTGCCTGCCACGATGCCGGATTGCTGGTTCGCCGACGCATAGTTCGCGTCGATACTGGTATGGCCGATCGACGCGTCGACACCGCCACCTGAGCCGAACGTAAAACTACCGCTCGCCCCCGTGTTGTGCTGGTTGCTGCTGTAGTTCGATGTATCCTGAAGACTCGTCATCGTCAAATCGCCGCCGACGTCGACCTTGACCTTATCACCCGATACCCGTGCGCCGGTAAGCGTGGTGTCACCGCCCGAGGTCATCGTCAGATTGTTGCCGGCCGCCACTGTGGTGTTGGTTTGCGTGACGCTATCGCCATTGCCTTGGCCATGTGCGTTGGAGCCATTCGCGAAGACGCTGATGCCGGTGTTCTTGCCCACGCCGATCGCCACGCCCGCATTCCAGCCGGTCGAACTGTTCGAGCTGGTGCTCTGCTCGGTACTCTGCGCGCTCTGCAACGTAATCGCGTTGTTGGCATCAAGTACGACGTTCTTGCCGAGTACCGACGCTCCGGTCATCGCAATATTGCCGGTACCTGCTTGGGCATTTCCGTTCGCGTCCGGGGTGCCGGTCGCGACAATGGAGACGTTGCCATTGCCGATGATCGACGCCCCCTTCGCATCCGAAAGCGATGTCGTCGCATTGCTGCTGCTATGGCTCGACCCGATACTGAGTTGTACCTGAACGCCCTTGGCGGCCTCGCTGACGTTACCGTTCGACAGGGCATTGGCGGCACTCTTGATCCCGCCGCGGTTCTGATATGCCTGCTCGGCTGCCGCCACGCCTTGTACCGCCGCGAGGCGCGAATCGCCCGACTGCTGGCCTTGGCGGACCGCGCCTGCCATCGACTGACCGAGTCCGACCAGGCCGCCGCCCAATCCGACGCTCAAACCCGACTGGCTGAACTGCTGCGACTGCGCGTCCTTGTAGGTGTCGTACGCGGCGTTCACGGTCACGTTCTTCGCGGCGATTCCGACATCCTGGCCCGCCACAATTGTGCTCCCCGTCATCGTCGCGTCCTTTCCAGCCTGGATCGTGACATTGCCCTGCGATGACCCGATCACACTCCCTTTGTTCGTCACGGAACTGCTTTGGTCCTGCTGCGCGGCCGAGCGCGAACCCACCGTCACCGACAGACCGCCGTTCGTGAGGAGGCCCGATTCCTTCTTGTCGAAATAGCTCGACGATTGAGTCGTGTCTTGTGAGGTCGTGATGTTGACGTCGCGCTTGGCCTGCAACGTGACGTCGTTCGTGCCCACCACGTTGCTGCCCGTCACGTTGATGTCGCGGTTGCTAACGACGTTGACGCCGTCGGCCGACACCGTGCTGCCCTGGCTATAAGTCGCCGTCTGGTCGATCCCGCTCGCGATCTTCACGCCGCTCACCACATTGCTATGGCTGTGCGTTTCGTGCGAGTTCAGCTCGTGCGTTTCGGTTGCCGCGCCGATATTCACATCGCCGCTCGCCATCAGATTCGCATTGCCTGTACTCAAGCTGAGCGTGCTGCCACTGATCGTGAGATCCTTGCCCGATGCAAGCGTGACCGTATCGCCGCCCTTCAGCGTCGTGCCAGTCAGTGCCTGGTCGGACGTGTGCAGCGTCTCGGCATAGCTGCCGTGACTGTCGCTGCCCGAACTGTTGCTGTTCACGATCGAGGTCGCGCTCGCCGCCGCCAGCGTCACGTTGCCCTTGGCCGCGATCGTCCCACCCTGGCCCAGGTCGATCTGCGCGCCGCGCGCGGTCAAATCGCCGCCGACGCCGATGCTCGATTGTCCACCGACGCTGGCCCAACTACCGGTGACCTTGTTGATATCGGTATTCGACACACCATTGGCTCGCTGCACGATCTTGTGCTCGCCGGTCTGCACCGCACCGAGATCCCAGTTGCCGCCGACATTCATGCCGAGATTACCGCCGACGGACAGGTTGCCCGCGTTCTGCTGGAAGTTGCCGCCCGTCGTGATCGACGCGTCGCCCACCACGTCCAGTTTGGCGGTTGGCCCGAGCGTCGTCACTACGCTCGTCGCACCGTCGCGGCTCACGCGCGTGTTCGTCTTCGTCGCCGTATCGAGAATCAGGTCCTTGCCGGCGTCCAGTTGCAGGCTGCCGGCCTTCACGCTCGCCGACGTCAGGTCGATGTTGTTCTCGGTCGACAGCGCCATCAGTCCACCGCTTTGCAGCGCGCCGAATGCGTTGTCGATCTGCTTGCCCTGGATCGCCAGCGTATTGTCCGCCTTGATGGTGCCGCTGTTCGTGAACGACTGCGCGTTCTGGAGATCGATGTTGGTTGCGGCAATCAACGGGCCATTCATGTTCTGCTGGCTGGCTTGCGCGAGATACACGACCGGCACCAGCACCGACTGGCCGTCGACCACGCGCGTTTCCATCAGGACCACGTTGCTGGTCAGCTTGGCGACCTGGTCGGCCGACAGGCTCGCGCCGATCGGCAAATCGAGCGACTTCGACAGATCCGCGCCTGCCGCCATCAGCGATTCATACATCGTCTGCAGGTCCGCATACGGTCCGAGCACCGCCTTGCCCGTCAGCGATGTCACCTGATTGCGTACCAGTTGCTGCTCGTAGAAGCCGTCGCCCAGGCGCTTCGGGATATGCGTCAGGTCGACACCGATCTGACTGAAGAAGTAGTCGCTCGAAATGAAATTCTTCTGGTTCGTGAATGCCGGGTTCGTCTCGATCACGTAGTTCGCGTTGGGCGCGGCAGTCGGCCGGTACAGCCCGCCCTGCGGAATCGTCAGGTTGTTCAACACGTTCAGCGCCGTCGCGCTGGCGATGATCGGGTCGACGGGGGCCGGCGACCGCCGTGCACCGACGACGCCCCCGATTTCGCACCGCTCGCGTCACCGCTCAAATTGGTCGGCGTGAGGCCAGGCACCGACTGCCCCGGCAGCAAACCGAGCGACGGAATCGATGCGTTACCGGCCGTGTTGCTGACGCTGACACCCGTACCCGAAATCGTACCGTTCGAACTCAGCGTCGAAAAGTAGCCCGGCAGCGTGTAATCCTTGAGGGAGGCCGGCGCCGCTTGTGTGTAGCCACCCGGGCGCCCCGTCACGAACGGCGCGTTGCCGAACGGCAGTTGCCAGTCGTGTTCGGTGTTGTCGTAGTTGTTGTAGTGATATTGCCCCGAGTAGGAAACCGACACGCCCGGCAGTTTCTGACCCGACGCCGCCCAGCCATCGGCGTCGTACGTCCCCGGCATCTTGATGTCGCCGACCGCCGCGATGTTGCTCCAGTAGTTTTGCAGGGTGCCGACCGACGACGCATCGATCTTGCCGCCCGACACGATCTGCGCGGCCGGGCTGATGTCCGTCACGGTCGTCGCCGTCGCGCTGTCCGCATAGTAGGTCGTGAACTGATACGTGCTGTTCCACTGCCCCCCGTGAGGCGGCTCGGTGTAGACGCCGCCGATGCTGTCCGGATCTTTCACGCCGACCTGGCCCGTGCGGCCGCTGATCGGAATGCCGAACTGCGCAAGCGACGCCGGATCGATCTGGCTGGTGGAAGTTTTCATCACGCGGCGCGTGCTCGTCACCTTGTCCGCGTGCAGTTCCATGTCGCCGCCCGATTGGATCAGGGCGGATACGTTATTGACGATCGCCGCGTTCGTGTAATTGCCGCTCGCGTCCTTGCCGCCAGCCAGCACGACCTTGCCCATGCCGAAGATGGCCGTCGTCGCCATCGAATCGGTCGCCGTCGTATCGTCGCGGTTCTCGATGTCGCGCGCGAGGATGTCGAGCGTGCCGTTGCTGTCCGACGCCCCGATCAGCGCGGTCGGCCCGAGGTTCGAGATCGTATTCGTCGCGTTAAGCGAGGCGCTGGCGCCCACCAGCGCGCCGGTATTGGTCAGGTTGGTCGACTGCGTGTGCAGCAAGCCGCCGGCCGTCAAGGCGCCCGCATTGACGATGTTGCCTGCGTCGACGCTCAGCATGTTGACCGACTGCAGGCTCGCGTTGTTCGTGAAGGTGCCCGGCAAGGTGAAAGCGAGGTCGTGACCGACATTGAAC
>JAYFRU010000267.1:0-5031 GCA_040946965.1 Burkholderia sp.
GCACTGCATGCGCGGCTCCGGCGTATGCGATTCACCGAAGTCAACAAACTTCAAACACGTTTACCAGCAATACTTAAGTACGTCGAGAATCAGGGCAAGGAATACGACATGCTCCATTCGGATCATCAGCTCGCGCTGTTTTAGCGCGATGGTTTTAGATGCCCCGCAGCTTGCTGCGGGGTGGTTCACTCCGCCGCTGTTCGCCGGCGCGCTCTGGTCGCGCAACCGCAGCGGCATCGTGCATCCGGCTAAGCTCGCCTGGGGCCTCAAGCGCGCGGCGCTCTCGCTCGGCGTGAGGATTCACGAACACACGCCGCTCGAGACGATCCGCGACGAGGGCGACACAGTGCTGGCCGGCACGCCCGAGGGCAGCATCCGCGCGCCGTGCGTGCTGTTCGGCAGCGGCACCGCGAAGGTCGGCATCGCCGACATCAACCGGCGCGTGCTGCAGGTGCGCGACCTCGTGCTGGCCACCGAGCCGCTCAGCGAGGCGCAGCTCGCGCGGATCGGCTGGAAGAACCGGCAGGGCATCTACGACACGCGCACCCAGCTCAACTATTTCCGCCTCACCAGGGACAACCGCATCATCTTCGGCGGCCTGGTCAGCTATCACTTCGACGGCAATCCGCAGCCGGCGCAGGATGCGCGGCGCGACACCTACACGCGGCTGGCGCAGGCCTTCTTGCGCACCTTCCCGCAACTGGCCGAGCTGCGCTTCTCGCATGCCTGGGGCGGCCCGATCGACTACTGCTCGCGCGGCTCGGTGTTCGCCAGGCGCTACCTGGGCGGCAAGGGCGTGTTCGTGGCCGGTTATACCGGCTTCGGGGTGGCCGCCAGCCGCTTCGGCGCCTTCATGGGCCTGAACATCCTGTTCGATCGCGACAGCCCCGAGCGCGGGCTCGACATCGCGAACCAGAGCCCGACCTAGATCCCGCCCGAACCGGTGCGCTGGCTGGCCGCCAAGCTCACCTTCCACGCCTTCGACGGCGCCGATGCCGAGGGCGGCTGGAAACGCGCCTGGATTCGCGGCATCAAGGCGATGGGTTTCCCGATGTGAGCGCGGCACGGCCGGCCGCGCGCCGGCCGTGCGGCTTCTTCCGGTGCGGCGCCGCCGGTGCCCTTGTCGATCGTTTCGTTATCCGATGTTTTCGACCACTTCCGATCTTGCCGGACCCTTCGGGCCGCGCGAGCTGCTGCGCGGGCTCGGGCTCGCGTGCCCCGCTTGCGCGGCGGGCATCGCGCCGGTCATGCGGCGCGGCGCGAACGATCGCCCGAGGCTGCGCGCCTTGCGCGACGACCTGCTCGAAGCCTATGGGCACGGGCCGCCCGATCTGTCCGATTTCCCCGAGCGACCCGCCGTCCCCGGCCCGGACACAAGAATCGGCACGACACGCCGGCCGGCCTGTACCGCAGGCGGGACCGGCGCCCGAATGGAGCGAGACAATGAGCGACACCTGCCACGACGACACCAGCATGACGCAGATCGAGACCTTCAGTTTCGATCGCATCCCCGATGCCTCGCGCTACGCGCGTCCCATCGACCTGTTCCGGCTGCTGTTCGGCGGCTGCAATACCTTTTCCACCTCGGTGCTCGGCAGCTTCCCGATCCTGGTCGGCCTGTCGTTCCGCGACGGCGCGCTCGCGATCGTGTTCGGCGTGCTGGCCGGCACCTGCATCCTCGCGCCGATGAGTCTGTTCGGCACGCGCAACGGCACCAACGACCCGGTTTCCTCGGGCGCGCATTTCGGCATCCACGGCCGCATCGTCGGCTCCTTCCTGGCGCTGCTGACCTCGGTGGCCTTCTTCTCGCTGGCGGTCTGGAGTTCCGGCGACGCGCTGGTGGGCGGCGCGCACAGCCTGGTCGGCCTGCCCGTCAACGGCGCGACGGTGGGCCTCTCGTACCTGGTGTTCGCGGTGCTGGTGCTGGTGGTCTGCATCTACGGCTTCCGCTTCATGCTGTAGGTCAACAAGATCGCCGTGTGGGCCGCCAGCCTGATGTTCCTGGTGGGGGCCTTCGCCTTCTCCGGCAGCTTCCACGCCGCTTATGCCGGCACCCTGCACGCGGGCGGCGCGGGCTTCTGGGCCGCGTTCTGCGGCGCCGCGCTGGTGGCGATGAGCAATCCCGTGTCGTTCGCCTCGACGCTCGGCGACTGGGCACGCTACATCCCCGAGGACACGCCGCGCCACCGCGTGATCGGCGCCGTGTTCGTGGCGCAGCTCGCCACCTTCGTGCCGTTCCTGTTCGGTCTCGCCACGGCCAGCATCATCGCCACTCACGCGTCCTCGTTCATCGCCTCGAACGATTACGTGGGCAGGCTGCTGGCGGTGTCGCCGCGCTGGTTCCTGCTGCCGACCTGCATGATCGCCATCATCGGCGGCATGTCGACCGGCACCACGGCGCTGTACGGCACCGGGCTCGACATGTCGAGCATGTTCCCCAAGCTGCTGAACCGCGTGCGTGCCACGCTGCTGATCGGCACGCTGGCGATCGGCTTCATCTTCGT
Source organism: Burkholderia sp. (assembly GCA_040946965.1). Classification (GTDB taxonomy): domain Bacteria; phylum Pseudomonadota; class Gammaproteobacteria; order Burkholderiales; family Burkholderiaceae; genus Burkholderia. Next base: position 2,505 of record JAYFRU010000267.1, read on the forward strand.
CGGCCGTTTCGCCTTCAACCTGGTGGAGAGCGTATCCACCTTCTCGACCCTGATCGGCACCTTCAGCGGCCCGTGGATGGCGATCATGGTGATCGGCTACGTGACGCGGCGCGGCTTCTATCTGGCCGACGACCTGCAGGTCTTCAATCGCGGCCTGCGCGGCGGCCATTACTGGTTCACGCACGGCTGGAACCTGCGCGCGATGGGCGCCTGGCTGCCGGCGGCCCTGGTTGGGCTGGCCTTCGTCAACCTGCCGGGGCAGTTCGTCGGCATGCTCGGCAACCTGGCCGGCGGCCTCGACCTGAGCGTGCCGATCTCGCTGCTGCTGGGCGGCGCGCTTTATCTCGTTTTTGTGTTGATGTTCCCGGAGCCCGATGCCGTGTATGGCCCGGTGGGACGCCGTTTCGTGCGCGGCGTGACGCGGGGGGCGGCGGGGCCGCGCGCGATCGGGCCGGCGCGCGAGGAGGGCGAGGCAAGCCGGCGCCGGCCGGTGCAGGGGATCGGCGAACTGGCGCGGCGCGGCAAGTGAAGTGGTTCTGCCCGGTTCGAGCGGGACCGTTCGACACCACGGCGCGCGTCGCCATCATGTAAAGCACGCGTTACATTGCGATTCGCTTACGTCAGACTGGGCGCCTTCGACAACAAGGAGGCCAGGATGAATCGTTACCGGATCGAGGTTGGGGCGGCGCTGCTCGCCTATATGGTGCTGCTGATTGTGTCCCTGCTGGCTGTTGCGCGGCGGGGGCATCGAGTCGAAGGGCTTGCGCATCCTCGTCTCGCTGCTGCCGATACTGCCGGGCCTGGGCATCTACTGGGCGATCGTGCGACGGCTCGACGAATTGCAGCGGCGCATCGAGCTCGAATCGCTGTTGATCGCCTTTGGCGGCACCGCGCTGCTGACCTTCAGCTACGGCTTCCTCGAGAACGTCGGCTTCCCGTCCCTGTCGCTGTTCGTGGTCTGGCCGGTGATGGGCGTGCTGTGGGTGCTGAGCTCGGTATGCGTGTCGCGGCGCTATCGATGAACAATCGCGTGCGGGAATTGCGGCTCGAACAGGGTTGGTCGCAGGCGGCGCTGGGCGAGCGCCTCGGTGTCTCGCGCCAGACCGTGATCGCGATCGAGAACGGCCACTACGATCCGAGCCTGCCGCTGGCCTTCTCGATCGCGCGTACCTTCGGGCGCGCGATCGAGGCGATCTTCGACGCCGGGCATCCGGCGGCTTGAGGGGAGGGAGGACGCGGGCGCGGGCCACAAAAGAAAAAGCCCGCAACACTGTTGCGGGCTGAATCCATGTTGGAAACATGGAGGAGACAAACGTAACACTAAGGGTTTGTACTAGGCGTGGCAAGCGAATTTATTAGACCTTGGGCCGGCGTTGTGTACGCGCAACTCGGGGCCGCCTGCCAGGTCCCTTCCGCAAATGATCTCGCCCCATTGTCGACTTTGTCGGACAAGGCAATCCGCGCCGATTCGGGCGCTTCGGTATGATGTCCCGCAGGTCGGCAGGCGAGGCGATGCCGCTCCGAGCCCGCCGGCAGGACCACCCCATCCAGCCATGAACGATCACGATTCCCTGCCCGAACTCGCTGCGGCGGACCCGGCGGCGCTCGACGCGCTGCACGATTTCGTCGAACGCCATCCACGCCTGTTCGTGTTGACCGGCGCCGGCATCAGTACCGATTCCGGCATCCCCGGCTACCGCAACCGCAACGGCCAGTGGATGCGCTCCCCACCGATCCAGTACCAGGAATTCGTCGGCTCCGAGCCAGCGCGCCGTCGTTATTGGGCACGCAGCATGCTCGGCTGGCCGGTGGTGGGGCGTGCGCGGCCGAACGGGGCGCATCGTGCGATCGCGCGGCTCGGCGCGGCCGGGCGGATCGGCGGGCTGGTCACGCAGAATGTCGACGGGCTACACTAGCGCGCCGGCAGCCGCGACGTGATCAAGCTGCACGGCGGCATCGACGGCGTGAGCTGCCTCGATTGCGGCGCCCATCATACGCGTGCGGCGATCCAGCACACGCTCGAGGCCGACAATCCGGCATTGCGGGCCTACGAGGCCGTGCCGCTGGCCAACGGCGACGCGCAACTCGAACTCGATACGCTCGACGACTTCCGCGTGCCGGCCTGTCCAATCTGCGCCGGCATGCTCAAGCCGGCCGTGGTGTTCTTCGGCGAGAACGTGCCGCGCGAGCGCGTGGCCGCCGCGAGGCACGCGCTGGACGAAGCCGATGCGATGCTGGTGGTTGGTTCCTCGCTGATGGTCTATTCGGGGTTTCGCTTCTGCGTCTGGGCCGGCGAGCGCGGCAAGCCCGTCGCCGCGCTGAACCTGGGGCGCACCTGCGCCGATCCGCTGCTCGCGCTGAAGGTCGAGGCTGCCTGCGGCTCGACGCTGGAGGCGCTGCTGGCCCGGCTCGGGCTGGGCGACCCGGAAGACGGAGCGAGTCTCGCGCGATGAGCAACCGTCTTGAGAGTCAAGCGATATGAAAGTCGGGATTCCAGTCGACGCGATGTTTGGCGATGGCGTTGATG